>CAYJNC010000007.1:0-318 GCA_964371185.1 uncultured Christensenellaceae bacterium | reverse complement strand
TTCCCTTTTATCTTTAGGCCCATGCGTTAAGCATCCGGCGCCTCCGATACAACCGCCCACACAAGCCATTCCTTCTATAAAATTCTCACCGATTTTGCCCCTTGTTGCTTTTAGTAACGCAACCCTACATTCCTCTAACCCATCGCAAATAAGTGGTTTTACTTCAAAGTCATCTCCATGTTCTTTAATGCCTTCTAAAACCGCATCGGTCAAACCACCGCTCCTTGCAAAAATTCTACCGTAATACGAAGCATTGTCAAGCACGTCTTCTTTAAGCGTAGAAACATCTATTCCTTTGCCGTCAAAAAGAGCCTGCAA
>CAYJNC010000006.1:0-19207 GCA_964371185.1 uncultured Christensenellaceae bacterium | reverse complement strand
ATGGGACGGACCACAAACACCAATCACACCAATTGTTGACACAAACAACTACAACATTGGCGATATAACTACACCGATAAAAATGGAGGTAGTTTCCGAAATAAATTTTAACGATAATATTTATCAATCAGAAGAAGTGACTAATACGGCAACCGCAGCTTGGGAGAATTTCAGCAAAGGCATCAGCGCTACGACAAAAACGACCGTCGGTTATAATGCGATTAAAAAAACCGGTGTCGCAAACAATGAAGATGGCACAATTAGTTGGACGGTAGAGCTTGATCCAAAAGGTCAGGGATTTACACAGACAATAGCATACGATGCTTTAATCTATCAAAACGAAGGCACGCTAAATTGGCAAGACAACGAAATAACGTCCGAAGCATTGCCCTTAGGCTTGTTAAAACAACTTGTGCCGAGTTTTTCACAGGCCTATACCGAAAATTCGTTCGCAGAAATAACCACAACAGGAGCAACTGCAGAGGTTTTTCCTATTTTGCATAACGGTATAAGAATAGGCGATTTATTAAAGGTTACCGACAGCGACGGCGACAATACGAACGCGCTTGATTTTTCGTATAAAACCCATGTTTTAAACGCCGGTTATTTAGTAGGAGACAAAACAACCATAACTAATACCGCAAACCTCTATAGCGGCAACAGAAATTTAGGAAGCGCCTCTTTTTCCTTAACTTCCAATAACAACCTTATAAAAGATTCGATAGGAAGAGATCATACTCAAGAGGCTGATTTTTCCACGCTTATCAAAGCCCCTACCGCCGCACAAACCGGCAGTTTTAACTATGAAGATCACACTGTCGTGGTTCAGCTGCATACCAATGTTTTTGGGTTAGACGCATCTAAGATAACCCATAACATAGACGGCTACGGATTAGGTTCTGTTACTTATACCGATACGCTTCCGTTAGGTTGGGAATTCGTGCCTTTTACCGGAGGCAAGGAGTATTACATTTACGACAACAACGGAGACGAAATAATTTTAGAAGCACCGGATTTCAGTTTTACGCTAACAAAAGAAAACGAGCGAAATGTTGCACGCCTAACATTTGCCGAAGATTTTGTTAAGCCATATACAATTTTTCTACGAACCCAACCAACAGATGAAAACGTGTTAGATTCATATTTTTCTATCAACGGCCAAACCGATGTACGAAACGATTCTAACGTATATGCAGGCGGCACATCTTGTGGTGGAGACTATGAAATGGTTACCATAGAAAATACTTTGCTTTCAAAAACACTTGTTATGGATGAGAGCGTAGGTAGTATTCGTTGGGAAGTTGTGTATAACCCCAACAATCATTCTTCAGTGTTAAATACTACCACATTGTTAGACACGCTGCCAAACGGTATAGATTTAAGAACCGATTCAAAAGGGCAACTTGTTTTTGAAGATGAAAACGGCAATGAAAACATTGAGATTTATGAAATGACAGTTATGCCTAACAATTCACTTGAAAAAAGTTCTCCCGAAATAAACCTCGCAAATTCTACCAACGTTTCATACGACCCAACAACCCGCATAATGGAATTTGAAATACCCAACAAAGACAAAGCATATATGTATGTTTATTATACCGATATAACTTCTTTGGGAGGCATTGATGTCAAAAACTTTGTGCGTTTTAGCGGCGAAACGGAAAACGCAACCGAAAGTTCCGCAAGTTGCAGTATATCGCAAGCCGCCGCCTTTGCAAGCATGAGCAGAAATCTCCATATAAGAATATCGAGCGTAGAACATAAAAACCCTTCTAATTTGCTTGAAAACACCGAATTTATCTTGTATACAACAAAAGAAGACGGTGTTACTCCCGATAAACCTTTTAGGACGGGAACAACAAACGAAAACGGCGAAATATTTATGGGGCATTTGCCCGAAGGCGAATACATTTTAGTAGTTACAAGCCCAACACCCGGCTATCAGCCTTTAGGCACACAACACACCGTCAGCGTTAAAAAAGATAGTACGACAATAAACGGTACAGAGTATATTTCACCCACACCATATCCCATACCAAGCACAAGAGTGGTAGATTCTTCCGGTAATATTAAGATTACAAAAACACTTAACGGAGCCGATGCCGACCAAACAAAAGAATTTAGCTTTACAATAAAGTTACCCGGTATAGCCGACAACACAGCATATCCGTATAGTACAAATGACGGCACTTACGGTGAGTTGGTGATAATTGACGAAATCGCAACTTTCACACTCGTCGGAGGACAAAGCATTGAAATTGTAAACATTGCCTCAAATACACCTTATACAATTACCGAAGCAGATTACACCGCCGACGGCTATACAACGACCGTTACAAACGGCGAGGGTATTATTATTGAAGAAACCACTGCAACTGTAAATTTTACAAACACTAAATCCGATGAAAGCGAATTAGATGTGGTTCTGCCCACATCACAACCGAGCGCTGCGCCCACCATAAGTCCGAGCGCTTCGCCCACCATAAGTCCGAGCGCTTCGCCCACCATAAACCCGTCTACTGCGCCCACCATCAGCCCCACACCCGAACCTGTTGTATTGTCTTCGGGAGACACAACCATCGTTAAAAAGTCTTCGCCTAATACAGGAGAACCGAAGGAAATACAATGGGGAGCTATTATTATTCTGTTAGCGGTGACAGGCATAATTGTTGTATGATTACCCAAATAACATTGTAAAACTTCGAGCGCTAAAAATCATTTTTCAACAAATACCCTCTATACAAACGAGGGTATTTACTTATGAAAATCTTTTGCGTATTGCATTAATAATTGACAGGCAAACATATAGTTGATATATTAAATACAAAGCCAATGTATTACAATTGAAAAATATAATATGTTTTCTTCGTGAGTAACAATTAATTCAACATACGAAAGCGACAACGCAACCGTTACTTTATTATATTTTATTTAAACGTATAAATGTATACCAAAACTCGGGAGGTTATGTAATGACAAAAAAAGCGTTAGTTGTATATGGTGGTTGGGACGGACACGAACCTGTTCAAATATCACAAGCATACAAGAGATTATTGGAAGAAGAAGGATTTGAAGTCGAGATGTCTGATTCTTTAGAGGCGTTTGCCGACAAAGACAATTTAATGCAAAAAGACATTATCATCCCACATTGGACAATGAGCACCATAACACGTGAACAATTAGACTCTGTTTTGTCTGCCGTTGCAAGCGGAGTAGGCATAGCCGGTTGTCATGGTGGCATGTGCGACGCCTTCCACGACAGTGTAGACTGGCAGTTTATGACGGGCGGACAATGGGTGTCTCACCCCGGCGGTCAAAAAGTGCGATACAAAGTAAACATAACTAATAACGAAAGTGAAATAACAGAAGGAATTTCCGATTTCTATATGGTTTCCGAGCAATATTATATGCACGTAGACCCGGCGGTAAAGGTTTTGGCGACAACCGAATTTCCCGTAGGCAAAGGTCCATTTGCTTTCGACGGCATAATTTCACTTGAAGAAAACTCCGGTTTCGGCAAATATAACTTTGACGAAAAAGATGCAGACAAGGGCCCTCATGTGTCAAACGGCCCAGTTACCATGCCGGTAGCCTGGACAAAATATTTTGGATTCGGTAGGGTGTATTACAGCTCTTTAGGCCATATATGTGCCGATTTCGAACAAGAACCGGTGTATGAAATGATGCGCAGGGGCATTCTTTGGGCAAGTAAATAAAAAGGAGTTTATGATGAAAAAATTTAAGATAGGTGTAGTTGGATGCGGAAACATTTCTGACATATATTTGACTAATTTAAAAAAGTTTAACAACACGGAAGTCGTTGCCGTCTCCGACATAAAAGTAGACACAATGAAAGCACAAGCCGAAAAGTATGAAATTAAAAAAATGTATTCGGTTGCCGAGATGATGGCCGACGACGAAATTGAGGTAGTGTTAATCTTAACAAACCCGAAATCACACTGCGAAATAAGCCTTGCCGCATTAAACGCCAACAAACATGTTTATACCGAAAAATCTTTAGGAATAAATGTTTTAGAGGGTGAACAGATCATTAATACCGCAAAGGAGAAAAAACTATATGTAGGGTGCGCCCCCGACACTTTCATGGGCGGAAGATTGCAGACCGCACGAAAGTTAATAGACGACGGCTTCATAGGAAAAGTAATAGGTGCTACTGCTTTTATGGCTTGTCATGGGCATGAAGCTTGGCATCCGAGTCCTGAGTTTTATTATAAGATCGGTGCGGGTCCGATGTTTGACATGGGACCCTACTATGTAACCGCCCTTATTTCTTTGTTAGGCCCTGCAACAAGGGTGTGTGGTTCGGCACAAAAATCTTTTGCAA
Organism: uncultured Christensenellaceae bacterium; assembly: GCA_964371185.1. Taxonomy (GTDB): domain Bacteria; phylum Bacillota; class Clostridia; order Christensenellales; family Christensenellaceae; genus CAYJNC01. The sequence continues at coordinate 14,862 of CAYJNC010000006.1, read as the reverse complement.
GTAGGACAATTACAAGCGAACCACTTTACGGAAAAGAAATAGAAGTAGATGTTCCCACACATATAAACGGAATAATAGAGTTTGCTAAAGGGGCAAGCGCAAGCATAATCACAAGCTTTGATGTATGGGATTCAACCCTGCCCCGTCTTGAATTTTACGGCAGCGAAGGAACCCTTGCACTAACCGAGGCCGATCCGCTCGGAGGTCCAAACATTTACGACGGTAAAATACTTTTAAGACGCAAAGAAGAAGACCTTTGGAACGGTTACCCAACGCAAGTACCAAGAAGAGAGGCTCCTCCCTTTAGAGAAATGCCAATTTTATTCGGATATAACGAAAACAGCAGAGGGCTTGGGCTGGCAGATATGTGTAATGCCATTCAGACCGGAAGCAAATCGAGAGCCAACGGCGACATGGCACTTCATGCACTCGAAATAATGGAAGGCATTCATACGGCGGCTGAAACCGGCAAATATCATGAAATTATAAACAGCTGCGAGCAACCTTTACCCATGCAGCTAAGTACCATAGATTTTAAGTTCTGAAAAATATTTAAAAAAGACTTTTGCGAGCCATTTAAAAAGCTTGGCAAAGGTCTTTTTTTGTGGATATATTAATAATTTTATGCAAAAACAGCAAATAATTATGCTATCATAAAAAAACTTGTAAATCATGCGTAAAGTGTTATAATTATATATAGGGTATTTATTGTATTTTATTGTGATTTAAAGGTATTGGTATGTAGTTGTTCGCAGACAAAATTTATTTGTATTAATTAGGAGCACACGTGAAATCTTTGAGAACCAAAGGCAAAATACAAAAAACCATAAGCATTATTATTATAACACTCATTATTGCGATATTGGCAAACTGGTTTCAGGCATCTTCTAACCAAACGGTTATAGATTCTACCTTGCGAGAAATAGAAAATATCGGTAGCCAAATGGAGCAATCCTTAGAGAGCGCTATAAACGAAGGCATAGATGATCTCACTTTACTTGCGCAAAAAGCCACCGAGGAAAACATCAACTACCAAAACGCCACCGTTTATTTTGATTCACAATCACAAACCGTTGAGTTTAATACTATATACTATATTGACGAACACGGAAAAGGAATATCTGCCAAAAACAACGAGTTTGATTTTTCCGATGCAGAATCTTATATTGAAGCAACTAAAAACAACATATATGTTACTCAGCCATATTTTTCTAACGAATCAGGTTCTATTGTCGTAGGAATTTTTGTGCATATCATAGACAACGATAAGAATAGCGGAATGTTATACGGTGAAATAGTTACCGAAGAATTATTCGCCATATTTGATGATCACGTATACGGTGAGGGAGATATCTTTATTATTGACAACGACTTAAACATCATATTCTCGTCTAGCGAAAACCATGTCGGTTCTGCCAAAATACCCGAATCCGACTTGGAACAGATGGGATACGACAACATCAGGCGTGCGCAAATAGATGTTATCGGTAGTCTAAACGGTAGTTTTTATTACATTTATTTTGACACACCTAAGGTTATGGCGTATATGCCCATAAACGAAACAAACTGGGCACTTGCCGTTAATGTCGAAGAATCGGTAATAAACAGCGAGCTCGTTTCAACAATTAAATTACTAGATGCAATTTGCATTTCTATTTATTGGTTTTTAATTATTGTCATATGTTATACTGCATATTTGCAATCACGCTCATATAAAGTATTAGAAAAAACGGCCTACTACAATTCACTTACAGAACTGCCAAACATACTTAAGCTTAAATTAGACATACAAGAAGAACTTGCTAAAAACCCGGACAAAAAACATAGCATTGTAATTTTTGACATAGAGAGGTTTAATGTACTCAACGAAATGTACGGCTACGAAACCGGTGACAAAATATTAAAAACCATGAAATCTTTACACGACCACCTAAACGAACCCGATCTGACGATGGCATATTTAGGCGGAGATAAATTTGCCCTTTTTGCAAAAAACGACATACTAAACGATATGGAAGCATTGTTTATGAGGGCGTCTGTATTCTTTGACCAAGTGTTACCCGAACTGATTAATCATGACATAACCGTAAAATGCGGACGCTATTACATCGAACCGGGCGAGACCGACGTAGAAGAAATAATGAGCAAAGTATCTCGTGCACATAAAATGGCAAGAAGCGAGAAAACTCAGTGGGTGTGTGATTACGATGACACATTCAAAAAACGCGTGCTAAAAGAGGCCGAGATTTCAAACAAAATGAAAGCCGCACTAATAAATAATGAATTTAAAGTGTTTTTGCAACCAAAATTCAGCGTGCACGGCGGAGAGCTTGTCGGAGCAGAAGCACTTGTTCGCTGGATAGAAGCCGACGGCAACATGATGTTCCCCAACGATTTTATCCCGTTATTTGAAAGAAACGGTTTTATAGTTGAGGTAGATAAATTTATTTTGCAAGAAACTTGCAAGGCAATAGATTCATGGATGCAAAAAGGAATGGGTGGGTTATCTGTGTCTGTTAACTGCTCACGCTTAAACCTCAACAACCCCTACTATGTCGACGGTGTTATTGCAATTGCCGACAAATACAATGTCTCTCATGACCTTATTGAGATAGAATTAACCGAAAGTGTTGCCATAGAAAATAAAAATAGTATAGAAAAACTGTTTGACGACTTGCACTCGGCGGGATTTAAAATTTCGATAGACGATTTTGGTGCCGGTTACTCTTCACTCGGTATGCTAAAAGACTTACACGTAGACACACTCAAAATGGATAGAAGTTTCTTTGCGGACGGTAATAACAAACGACGAGGAGACATGCTAATAGACAGCATTGTAAAGATGTCTCACAATTTAGGCATCTATGTTGTTGCGGAAGGCATAGAAAAAAGCGATCAGGTAGAAATGCTAAAAACAATGAACTGCGATGTGGTTCAAGGTTATGTGCACGAAAAACCCATGCCACTACACGAGTTTGAGAGCAAATATTGCGACATAATGAAGAAAAACGCCGCACAAAACACCGCTAATCTACCGTTGATACACAGTATAAACGACGCTAAATATGCCAGCAACTTGGTTCCATGCGGTATTCTGATTGTCGAATCGGACGAAAACTTCAAAATTATAGAGGCAAACGAAAGTTTCTTTAGTATCGTAGGCTACACAAAAGAAGAAGTAAGAGAAACATTCAACAATCATAGCCTATCTCTCATCCACCCCGAAGACAGAGACTTTGTCATAAATCAATTCACAGATTATATAAATAATAATCCTACGGGTATTTTTGATTTGGTTTGCAGGGTTTCGCACAAATCAGAAAAATATAAAACTGTGCAAGTAGAAGGAAGACTATCTGTAAACGAAAACGGTATAAACAGGGTTTATCTTACCGTTTCAGACATTGACGAACACGCTAAAAACAAGGTAGAGCTAAAGAACGAAAGAGATTTTAACGCACGAATAGCTTCTCTAACCAACAGCATATTCTTTGAATACGATTTGCAAACCAAAACAATCCGTTTTTCGCAGAATTTTGCAGAGAAATTTGATATTCCGATTGTTATTTCAGACTTTTCTAAGTCAGGCATTGCAACCGAAATATTTAACCATTGTTTGAGCAACAAAGACGAAACAGGCCTGCTCAATTGGGAGGGCAAACTTTGCCTAACACTACCGAACAACCAACATATTTGGTATCTGTTCGATTGCCAAGCCTTCTTCAACGAAAACAACGAAAAAACAAAGATAGTCGGAAAGATGACCGAATCGGCAAACAGCAATGTCGAAACCTACATATTAAAATCAAAATCCGACAACAGCATATACGACAAAAACGCCACCGATCGATACATACATAATTATCTAAGAACGTCTACACAACAGAACACAAAAGGTGCATTTTTAGCCTTAGATTTAGAAAATTTCGATAAGATGGAAGGTATGTATGGGCAAGAATACGCAAACAAATTTTTACAAGACATCGGGGAAAAATTGCGTCAAGCTTTTAGAAGTGCAGACCTTATCGGGTGTGATAGCCACAACAATTGTTTTGTTTTTGTAAATAACTATAAAACAATAGACATAATAAAAAACAAGGCGACTAAACTTTGCGATATTTTTACCGATAAAGATAACGAAAATTCGCTACCCATTACGGCGAGGATAGGCATTGCCCTGTATCCGACTCATGGCAATACATTTGAAACCTTGTACGAAAAGGCTAATTTAGCAATCGAGAATTTGAAGCGTAACGGCGAATGCGGATTTTTAATATATAAGGAAGGCGACGAATATGATACAAAATGAACAAAAGCTTATTCCGGAATTAAGCGACCATAAATTTGTTAATTCTATAATACCCGGTGGTATTATAATAACCGATGCAGATAAAAACTTCAATCTACTTGAAGCTAACGACGGATATTTTGAACTGATAGGCTACACAAGAGAAGAATTTTATGAGGTTTTTAACAACTGTGGCCGAAAAACAGTCCACCCTACCGATGCGGATGTAACATTAAAATCTTTCATGAACCAAATCAAATCCGATCCTACCAAACAATTAGACGCCGTTTTTAGGCTTGTAAATAAAGTTTCTTCATACAGAACGGTGCAATGCAGCGGTAGGTTATTCACAGACGAAACAGGTAAGCGTAAGTTCTGTTTTCAGTTGCTCGATATTACCGCCTATTGCGATGTTATCAACAATTTGCAACGCGAAAAAGATTTTAACGCACTAATTGCATCGCTTACGGAAAATGTGTTTTTCGACTACGATGTAGCACGCAAAACAATGCGATTTTCAAAAAACTTTGCGGACAGGTTGAAAATCCCACCCATAATAGAGAACTTTCAATATTCTAAAATCGGAAAAGATATATTCAAGGATTTTATTAATATTTTTAGTGATGATTACTTAGAAAGTCCTAATGCCAACGAAAAAATCGAAAGCGAGGTTAGTATTAGTCTGCGTGACGGTGAAACGGCGTGGTATCTGTATAGTTGTGAAACGCTATATGATGCACAAGGAAATAAAAGCAGAATGGTAGGTAAAATGCTTGATGTTACCGACAAAAAATTCGAGATTGAAATGCTTAAAGAGAAATCCGAAGTTGACCTCCTAACCGGCGTCTACAACAGAATGACAACCGAAAATTATATTAGCGAATATTTGGTAGAAGCACCCGACGACAAGAAATGTGCACTGATAATAATAGACTTAGACAACTTTAAACAAATAAACGACACTTTCGGACATTTGTACGGAGACGAGTGTTTAGAAGACGTGGGCTTTATCTTAAAGAAAATGTTTAGGTCTATAGACATAATCGGCCGAATAGGCGGAGACGAATTTTTTGTTTTTGTAAAAGGATACGTAGACCTTACCGTATTGACAAATAAAGTCGAAAAACTTTGCACTAATCTTGCAAAAACTTATAGCTACAACGGCAAGGACGTATCGATTTCGGCAAGCGTCGGAGTTGCACTGTATCCCAAGCACGGAAAAGACTTTAAAACTTTGTATGAAAAAGCCGACACCGCCCTATACAAAAGCAAAAATGTAGGCAAAAACACGTACTTCATATATGAATAATCTGATTGTTATATAACTTATTTACACAAAAAAATGGTGCTCATGCGAGCACCATTTTTATATATCCGTATTCCTAAATACTGATAATTCCAAATTGATTTAGCGTGTAGCTTACTAAAATTAAAACTAAGAATATTGGAGCAATGTATTTTAACATAACTAACATTACCTTTTCCCGTTTGAATTTTGATGAAAGTTTAATTTCGTCCGCTATTGCCTTAAAGCCTACCACGCGAGTTATGAACAAGCAAGTAGCAAGCGCAATTACCGGCATGAGAATATAATTAGAAATAAAGTCCATAAAATCAAAGAACGACATTCCTATTATAGTCACATTGCCGAGTACACCGAACGAAATTGCGGAAGGTATACCAAGCGCAAACGTGATTAGCGTAGCTATCACCACAGATTTTTTACGAGACAATTTGAATTTATCACGTATGCTTGACACAACCGCTTCAAGCAACGAAATAGAAGATGTTAGCGCCGCAAAAAGAACTAAGACAAAGAAAGCAAGTGCAAGGAAAACGCCAAAGTCGCCGACATTAGCAAATATTTTCGGCATGGTCGTAAACATAAGACCCGGGCCCGAACTTATCCCCTCTACGCTTCCTCCGTTGAAAGATGCAAAGGCAGGTATTATCATTAGGCCGGCTAAGATTGCAACGCCGGTGTCAAACAGTTCAATCTTTTTGACAGATCTTTCAATATCGGTCTGTTTATCCAGATACGACCCGTAGGTTATCATAATACCCATTGCAAGCGACATAGAGAAAAACATCTGCCCTAAGGCTCCAAGCACAGTATTTATGCCAAAATCCGCAAAGTTTGGCAATAGGAAGAATTGTACACCGGCAATGGCATTAGGCAACGTAAGCGTGTATATGGTAAGCCCTACGAGCAACACCAAAAGCACGGGCATAAGCACCTTGCTTGCACGTTCTATTCCCTTTTTTATTCCGCCGAACAGTATGACAGCCGTAATTATTACAAATATCAGTTGCCAAATGATTGGGTTATAGCCATTTGAAATAAATTCGCCAAAATATGCGTCGGTCGCAATGAAAGACGCATCGCCTGCTATATAACCAAACAGATATTTTAGCACCCAGCCGCCGATAACACAATAATATGAAACTATGATAAGCGGAATGATAGCCGCAATAACACCTATAAACCCGTGTTTTTTGCTCATTTCGCCAAACGCGGAAATAACACTTTTCCCGGTTTTCCTGCCGATTGCGATTTCAGCAGCCATAAGCGAAAAACCGAACGTTACCACCAGTATTAAATATACCAGCAAAAACGATCCGCCCCCATATTCTGCCGCTAAATACGGAAACCTCCACAGATTTCCAAGCCCGACGGCAGAACCCGCCGCCGCCAATACAAAACCTAATTTTGAAGAAAACATAGTCCTCTTACCCAATGTTGTGTCTCCTTTCAGAGTATAAATTATTTATTTATCTATTTAAAAAATTATATTATATTTAATTATACCAACATAGAACAATTTTAAACATTTTTTAACGTATTTATCCTAAATAAATTTGCAATAACTTACACTTATATGGTAAAGTGAACTTAGCAAATTTTTTTCAAGGTGGGTGCACACGGTGAAAAACGATAGGCAAAAAGTATTAACTGTCATTCTATTGGCAATATTAGCCGCGTCTATAATGTTTGGTATCGTTTATTTTAATGCAAGTGTAAACAGCGAATTAGGCGATTCTGTCGAAGAAAACATGCACCACACAGTTTTACAACAACAAACATTCATAAATAACATACTCGAATCTCAAATAAGTAATATTATTGCCATATCGAGCACAATTTCTATCGAAGATACCACAAGCGAATTTCACATAGAATATTTAAGCAGAATGAAATTTATACATGGCTTTGACAGCGTGCTAATAGCAGACAAAGATGGCAACGCCGTATTTGCAGACGGTGCGACGGCAAACATTGCAAACGAAGACTATTTTATCAGAACCATAGATAACGCAGTGTCCGCCACAGAACCTTTTGTGTCTCCCTACACGCAAAACGATGTCATTTGTGTTGCGGTGCCAATATATAAAGACGGTACAGTAATCGGAATTGTGGCTGCTTATTACACTATCGATATGTTAGAACCGCTGTTGCTTGATTCTATCAACAATTTAGGCGAGATATATGTATTAGACGATAATGGCCATATACTAATGTCTTCCGAGGAAGATATTAAGGTAAGCGAACCAAAGTTTTTAACTTTTGAAGACCAAGAGTTACAAGAATCGGTGTATTCAGACATCGGCGAAAGAATTTCAAATGAAATCGCTTACGAAATCAACGGTAGCACACAATTAGCACAATACGTCCCGATAGACATACGAGATTGGATGCTTTTCTACACCGTTCCACAAGACGTAATGGCACAATATGTGGGTGCAGTTCAACACAACATGCTTGTTTTCATACTCATAATATCTGCATTGTTTTTTGTAGTTTTCTTATACATAGTAATATCAAGATACAAATTCACAAATAGCATCAGAAAAGTTGCTTATTACGACGAGTTAACAGGTTTGCCAAACTTAGTTAAATTTAAGATAGACATAAGCCGAATATTAAAAGAGAAACCAATGGACGACTACATTTTAGTCAAAATGGACATAATGAATTTCAAAGCCATCAACGAGCTTTTCGGTTTTGAAATGGGTAGCAAAGTTTTGTGTTCTATTGCAAGCACTTCAAAATATGTTAATGAACCCACGTTCCATATAGCCCGAGTAGGCGCAGACGAGTTTTTGCTTTTTGCAGGCAACGGCTTTTTTAATAATTTAGGAAACACAAGGGAAGCGTATGAAATAATATTCAGAAAATTACTTCCCAACTTAGACAACCATAAAGTCTTATTTAGGTATGGTAGATATTTTATCGAGCCTAACGAACTTGATATTGATGAAATTATTTCAAAGGTAAACATGTCGCACGGGAACGCAAAAACAACAGGAATTCCCATTCTTGTAGACTACGACGACGAATATAAGAAAAAACTGTTGAAATCTGTCGAGATGACAAACAAGATGGAAAGTGCACTTAACAATGAAGATTTCTACGTTTACTTGCAACCTAAATGTGAAATTACAACGGGTAATACACCGGCGGCAGAGGCACTTGTTCGTTGGATAGAACCAAACGGCAATTTCATATATCCTAACGAGTTTATACCCCATTTTGAAAAAAGTGGTTTTATAACAGAGTTAGATAAATACATGTTAGACAAAGTTTGTAAGATAATAAAAAGTTGGTTAGACAAAAATTATGAACCCGTTTGTATCTCGGTAAATTTTTCAAGGTTAAACCTTGAAAATCCGGATTTTGTTTCCGACATAAGCGAAATTGTTGCAAGGAACAACATAAGCACAAAATACATAGAAATAGAGCTTACCGAAACGGCTTTTAACGACGAAAGCGAGATTCGCATAGACAAAATATTAGAGGAACTCCACGCCGCCGGTTTCAGCGTCTCTATAGACGATTTCGGCGCAGGTTATTCTACCCTCGGAATGCTTAAGAGCTTTAAGGTAGACAGCATTAAATTAGACCGCAGTTTCTTCCTAAACAAAACAAATGACGAAAGAGCTAACTTGGTTATTAAAGGCATAGTAGATTTGTCTCACAGTTTAGGAATTCGTGTGGTGGCAGAAGGCGTAGAACAAGATCATCAGATAAACTTTTTGAATGCAATCGGTTGCGAACTTGTTCAGAGTTTCTATTATTCACGGCCTATACCGGCAAGTGAATTTGAAGATAAGTACATTAGCAAAAAATAACACCATTGCTTTCATTCTTTTATCAAATAAAATATGAAATTAACATAAATTCATGTTAGGTATATACTTATGATAAAACAAGTGTTTGAGAACAAAAAACAATATTTAAGCATTTTATTGCTGGGTGACGAGCAAGAAAGCATGATAGACAAATATTTAGAACAAGGCGTCATGTATGTCTTGTCTTTGTCTTTTGAGGCGATTGCTGCATTGGTCGCCCTTCCGCAAAAAAACAATGTTCTGGAAATAAAAAACATCGCCGTGTTGCCAAAGCATCAGAAAAAAGGCTATGGTAAGATGTTGATAAATTTTGTTGAAGAAAAATATTCTCATAATTACGAATTATTAATAGTCGGCACAGGCGAAGTGCCAAGCACACTTGATTTTTATAACAAATGTGGGTTTAGTTTTTCGCATAGGATAAAAGATTTCTATACATCCAACTATGACTCCCCTATTTATGAAGACGGCATTCTTCTTACAGACATGGTGTATTTGAAAAAAGAAATAAGAAAATCTATTTAGCCATCTTTTGCAAAAAAACATACTGCCGGCGACACTCTTCTTAATATCCTAAAAACGTACAAAAATGCCCTCGCTTTTGCAAGGGCATTTGTTAGGCTGATTAAAATTTCTTATTTAACTGTTGCCATGTAAGCCATTAAATCAAGAACTTTGTTTGAATAACCCCATTCGTTGTCATACCAAGCAACCAATTTAACGAAGTTATCGTTTAAGCTGATGCCTGCGCCTGCATCAAAGATAGATGTTCTTGCATCTGTGATGAAGTCAGAAGAAACAACAGCTTCTTCTGTGTAGCCGATAACGCCTTTGAAGTCTTCAGATTCAGAAGCGGCTTTCATAGCAGCTTTGATTTCGTCGTAAGAAGCAGCTTTTTCAAGTACGCAAGTCAAGTCAACAACAGAAACGTCTGCTGTGGGCACACGGAAAGCCATACCTGTAAGTTTACCGTTAAGCTCCGGAATAACCTTGCCAACAGCTTTAGCAGCACCTGTAGAAGAAGGAATGATGTTGAATGCAGCACCTCTGCCGCCTCTCCAGTCTTTCTTTGAAGGACCATCAACAGTTTTTTGTGTAGCTGTTGTAGCATGAACAGTTGTCATAAGGCCTTCTTTGATGCCGAATTTATCGTTGATAACTTTTGCCATAGGAGCCAAGCAGTTTGTTGTGCAAGAAGCATTAGAAACTACGTCCATAGACGGTTTGTATTCTTTGTTGTTTACGCCCATAACGAACATAGGAGCATCTGCCGAAGGAGCAGAGATAACAACTTTTTTAGCACCTGCTTGAATATGAGCATTAGCTTTTTCTGTTGTTGTGAAAACGCCTGTTGATTCAACAACATATTCTGCGCCGATTTCACCCCACGGAATTTCAACCGGGTTCATTTTGTCATAAACTTTGATTGTTTTACCGTTAACGATGATTGCATCGTCTGTGTGAGAAACTTCACCTTCGAATCTGCCGTGTACAGTGTCGTACTTAAGCATATATACCATGTAGTTAGGATCGATAAACGGATCGTTTATCCCTACTACGTTGATGTCTTCGCGACCGATTGATGCACGAAAAACAAGTCTTCCGATTCTACCAAAACCATTAATACCTACTTGAATCGCCATTAAAAAAATCCTCCTAAAATAATATAATATATTTATACGAAACTTATTATATGTGATTTTATTAACAATTGCAACAAATTTTGATTATATTTATTGCAATAAAACCAATATTTTTTATTCCGTAACGTTAATTAAAAGTCTATTTCGTCGGGATCAAGACCCGAGCCGCCAATGTATGGAAGTGCATCTATTGTGGCCATGTCCTCGTCCGAAATAACAAAATCAAATACTTTTGTGTTGTCTTCTATACGTGAAGGTGTTACGGATTTCGGCAAAGGCAATGTGCCGTGTTGTAAACACCAACGTATGCACAAATGAGCAACAGATTTATTGTATTTGTCTGCAATCGCTTTTAAATCTTCATTAGCAAGCATAACGCCTGTTCCAAGCGGAGCCCATGCTTCTATCAAAATGTTGTTCGCTACACAATAAGCAACAGTTTCTTCTTGCATGAATCCCGGGTGAAACTCTATTTGGTTTACCATAGGTGCAATTGTTGCGTTTAATGATTCTATATGGTGTTGTTTAAAATTAGAAACACCGATAGCTTTAATTCTGCCTGCCTTGTATAAATCTTCAAGTGCACGCCATGTTTCGCTGTTTTCTTTTTTCCAAGCATCTGTAGGTTCTTTTTTTGCCGGCCAATGAATTAAATACAAATCTAAATAGTCTGTTTTCAAGTCTGCAAGTGTCTTTTCAAATGCCTTTATTGTTGTATCATATCCACGGAAATCATTCCAAACTTTGCCTGTTATGAAAATATCTTCACGTGCAACACTGCTGTTTACAATAGCATCTCCAACGCTCTCCTCATTACCGTAAACTGCGGCAGCGTCTATATGACGATAACCGTATTCTAATGCTGCGCTTACGGCCTTTACCGCCGTTTCCCCATCCGGCGTTTGCCATGTTCCAAAGCCTATAACCGGTATTTCCACACCGTTAGACAGTTTATAAGTGTCTGTTAATTTTTGCATCTTTATCTCCTTTTATTTTAATATGAATATTATACTACAAAACATGCATTTTTCAAAGAAAAATTTGCAATTGTTTTAACAGATCTACTCATTTTTCAGGTTTTTGATTTTTTATATTTATTTGCATAAAAGTTGCATAAAAACTAATTATTTGTTAATATAATAATAATTAGTTTTCAGGTTTAACAAATAAGAATACAACGACAAAATGGCAGGTTTATCAAATGGCAGGTTTAGAACAAAAAGATTTGCGTGAACATAACATAAAAAAAATATTTAACTGTATAAATAATAATAAAGGCGTTTCGAGGGTTCATATTGTTAAGAACACCAAGCTATCAAAGGCGACGGTGTCAACACTTGTAGACCACCTCATGCGTATGCAAATAGTTTATGAATGTGGCGTGGGCGAAAAAGACACGTCCGGCAGAAAGCCAATCATATTGCATACAAACAAAGAATATGCACAAATTATGTGTGTGTCACTTAATCCGTATCACCTTGTATATTCGCTTTTTGATCTACACTATAATGAAATCGAAACTTTCAAGGCAGAAATTAAATACACCGATAATTTTTTCGAAAATATATTGACCCATATTAAGAACAAATCACTTTTTATCGACCCAAAAAAATTAATCGGCATTTGTTTTTCTGTGCCGGCAACAATCAACAATAAAACCGGGGAAGTTAACTCTTCCGTTTTAGATTTACCTAAAAAAACAAATATTTTCGACTGGAAAAACAATGTGTTTGAAAATGTACCCATAGTTGTCGGAAACGTTTCGGCCGCACGCGTATATGCCGAGCGAAAATTCGAGTCACACGAGCAAACTCAAAATCTTTTCTACATAACCATGAACGAAGGCGTAGGCGCAGGCATCATGGTTAACGGCAGTGTGTTTAGAGGTGCAGACGGCTTTGCCGGCGAGTTTGGCCACATGTCCATAGACAAAACGGGGATACCTTGCAAGTGCGGAAAGGCCGGGTGCCTTGAAGCCTCTTTAAACGAGGTTGTTTTGTCTGAGAAATGCAATTGCGAAAATTTTACTCAAATCGGCACTTGTCTTATGCAAAACAATCAAAATGTAATTAATAAGATGCAACAAGCGGCCGAAGATTTAACATTTGGAATAAACAACATGATAGCAATTTTCAATCCCGAAAAGATCATTCTTGGAGGCGGCATAGAAAAAACCGGTCAAATATTTTTAGACATGATAAAAAAGAGAGTTCAGGTTCCTTGCGTTCCAACAAACGATGAACAAAGCCCGATTGTTGCATATACAAAGCTATATGAGCGGGCAGAAAATTTAGGTATGGCCAGATATTTCATAGATACCATGTACAAAATATCTATACCTACCCAAGACAAAATGTATATATTATAGTAACATAAATATTTTTATTGAATATGTAAAGTACTGTTTTTACTTGTGTTTAGGTAAAAACGGTTCTGTTTTTCTGTCTTCAAGAATACTTGACTGTTACTTTCAAAAATGATATTCTTAAAAGAACGCCTTAGTAGATAAGAAAACCGTGTATCAAAAAGGTGTAAGCAACAAAATTTATATTAAAAAGGTGAAAAAGATGGCAAGACTGATAATTTATAAAGATGTATGCAAAGGGTGCGGGCTATGTACTACCGCATGTCCGAAAAAAATACTTACATTAGACCAAAACAACCTAAACCAAAAAGGCTATTATCCTGTAAGCATATCCGATCAAGAAAAGTGCATCGGTTGTTGTGCGTGTGCGAGAATGTGTCCCGATTTGGCTCTTGAAGTTGAAAAATAATAAGATAAAGGAAAATAATTATGGCAAAAGTATTGATGAAAGGTAACGAAGCGATTGCAGAAGCAGCAATAAAAGCCGGTTGCAAAGCGTTTTTCGGATATCCTATAACACCGCAAAACCAAATACCCGAATATATGGCAAGGCGTATGCCACAAATTGAAGACGGCGTTTTTGTACAAGCGGAAAGCGAAGTAGCGGCAATTAACATGGTATACGGTGCGGCAGGTGCGGGAGCACGTGTTATGACATCGTCTTCTTCTCCCGGAATAAGTTTGAAGCAAGAAGGTTTAAGCTACATTGCGTGTGCAGAATTACCTTGTGTAATAGTAAACATAGTACGCTCAGGACCCGGTCTCGGCGGAATTCTTCCTTCTCAGGGAGATTATTTTCAGGCAACAAAAGGCGGCGGTCATGGCGACTATCATATGATAGTCTTAGCTCCTTCAAGTGTACAAGAAGCGGCAGACATGGTAATAGACGGTTTTGATTTGGCCGATATCTATCGCATACCCGTCATGGTTTTAGGCGATGGTATGATAGGTCAAATGATGGAACCTGTTGAATTTAAAGAAAGAACACCCGTTGAATTACCCAAAAAAGATTGGGCAGCAACAGGTTGGGACGATAAAACTCGTGAACGTGCGGTTATCAATTCTCTGTATATCAAAGCAGAGGTTATGAGTGCCGTAAACGCCAAATTTAAGGCTCGCTACGATGAAATAGCTGCAAAAGAAACACGTTATCAAGAATTTATGTGTGACGATGCCGAATATATTATAGTAGCCTTCGGCACAATCGGCAGAATAGCAAAAAATGCCGCTTTGAAGGCAAGAGAACAAGGCATAAAAGTAGGCGTGTTACGCCCCATAACAATCTGGCCCTTCCCTTCACAAATTATCGGCGAATTGGCAGACAGAGTTAAAGGCATATTAACAGTCGAAATGAACCAAGGACAAATGTTAGAAGACGTGTTGCTTGCAGCAAATGGCAAAACTCCGGTTGAGTTTTACGGAACGACCGGCGGTAT
>CAYJNC010000005.1:0-19316 GCA_964371185.1 uncultured Christensenellaceae bacterium | reverse complement strand
GGCATGTTAGATGAATTTCCCGACCTTACGTTTTCACAAAGCCAAAGTTGTGTTTATGACATAGTGGCGAAAAATGACCCTGATACATTTAAACGTATTTTGGAGAAAATAAAGAACGGTCAATGGGAGGTTACTGCGGCTACTTGGTCGGAGCATGACCTTTATACATCCGCCGAAGAAACATTTGTTAATCAGCTGTTGCAAGCGGCAAAATATGCCCAAAACGTGCTGAAAACTAAGCCTTCTCGAGTTTGCTGGGAACCGGACACATTCGGGCACCCGGCGACTGTTCCGAACGTATTATCAAAAGCGGGCGTAAAATACTACTATCATTTTAGGTGTAATCCTGATGGTGAGGCACTTAAATGGTGGGAAGGCACCGACGGTTCACGGATTCTTGATTATTGTTTTGGTCCTTATAACAATTCTTTGCGTCCGTTTACTGTAATGCCGGTAGTAAACAAATTTTTCTCCGATTTCGGAATAAAGACAAGTATGTTTGTTTTTGGTGTCGGCGATCATGGCGGCGGCCCTTCAAGAAGAGACATAAGAATTAAGCAGTTTCTATCTACGAAAAACGGCTTGCCTACATTAGTATTTTCTAAAGTATGCGATTTCTTCGACGAGATGCTCAACCAAAAGCAAGATTGGCCGGTTCACAAAGGTGAACAAGAGTTGATTTTTGAAGGTTGCTACACGGCAAAATCGAAGATTAAAAAATATCTGAGAGACGGTGACGCCAGACTCAACGATGCGCAGGCTGCTTTGGCGGCAGGTATGTTTGCAGATAAAAATGCAACGGCGCAGGCTGAGCTCAATAAGGCATGGGAAAAAGTTTGCTTCAATGGTTTCCACGATATTTCTTGCGGGTGTAACATTAAAGCGCCCGACGAGTATGACTATCGAATCGGACAAGAGGCGATAGACACCGCAAACGAGGTTATGTTAACTGCTTTAGACATAAATAAAAGCAACGATAAAATAACAGTATTCAACTCACTTGCGTTTACACGTACCGACATTGTTAGTTTGAAAGTAGATTGCAATATTAATGAGAGCGGATTGCTTTTATCCGAGTGCGGAGAAACTCCGTATCAGGTAATTAACGGCACTATGTATTTTATTGCTAAAAATTTGCCTGCACTTTGCACACGTGTTTATGAAATAAAAAACAATAACGAAGAGGCGATTTGCACACAGGTAAGAATCGCGACAGGCAAAGAGGACGGCAGTGTTTATGCGGTTGAAAACGAAAGATATCTATTAGAGTTGAGTGCTCGTACAGGTACTATTGTGACACTGTTTGACAAAAAGAAAAATGAAGATGTTTTGCAACACAATCAAGGTTTGGCGGAAGTTCCGTATGCGTTTGCCGCCCAAAACACTTCTAATCTGTTTAAAGTAGTAACCGAAGAACCGCATATTATGTCTGCATGGGTGCTGGGTAATGAAGCATCTACGCAAAACATAATAAGCAACCCTCAAATAAACGTAGTTTGCTCGGGTCCGGTGCTTACACAGATAAATGTTACTTATAAGTATAATTTATCTACTTTCACTACAGAAATAAAGCTATACACAGACCTAAGCAGGGTAGACTTTGCCTTTAATTTAGATTGGCAAGAAGCAGGACACTATAAAAAAGGTGTGCCCGTGCTAAAAGTTGGGTTTAACTCTGCAATAAAAGATCCTAAGTATATATATGAAACACCGATGGGAAGTGTTGAACGAAGCGTACAAAACGCCGAAGTCCCTGCATATCGCTATATTGCTCTACACGACGAAGCAAAGGGTATTGCGTTGTTTAACGACAATAAACACGGTTTTAACGTAAGTGGGCAAAAGTTCGATATGTCATTGGTTAGAGGGTCTTATTCTCCCGATGCTTACCCCGATAAAGGCGAAGTTATAGGAAGATATGCGATTTGTCCGTATTATGAAAATTTAAATGGGGCAAATCTTAAAAGAGATGCCATGATGTTTAATTCTCCAATAGTGGCTATGTTTGGTGAAACGAGCGAAGAGTGGACGAAGAAAAACAACATAGAATTTGAAAACAAAAACATAGTAATTTTATCCGTAAAACCAAGCTTTGAAGCAGATAAAATTGTTTTGACCGCCGTTGAGGCTAACGGTAAAAAAACAAAAACAAAGTTCTGTTTTGAAGGTAGCGGAATAAAAGAGGTAGATTTATTACAAAACGAGATGCGTGAAATTGGAATTAGTGAATGTGAAGTCCTGTTTGGTGCGAATGAAATTAAAAGTTTTGTTATAGAAAAATAAGGAGAATAAGAATGACCTCAAGAGAACGATTGCTTGCTGTTTTAAACAAAAAAGTGCCCGATGTTATGCCGGTCACGACGCATCATGTTATGCCATACTACTTAAAGAAATATCAAAACGGTATGAGCATAGCCGAATTCTTTGATAAATTCGGTATGGATGCCATAAATTGGTTTGTTTCTCAATGCCCAAATGAAAAGAACGGCGAATATGTTTGTGAATTTCAAGGACATAAAGACTTTTTAGAAAGCACATGGATAATGAACGATAATTGGCGTTACGAAGAAGAAATTATATCGTCTTCTCCGTACCCAACAAAAAAATACACCATAAAGACACCGAAAAAAGATCTTACCTTGACTTTGCAATCAAACGAGTATACTTCATGGATAGTGGAACATCCGATAAAAGAATATGAAGACATAGACATTTTAGCCAAATATCTGCCAAAACCAATAGCAGACATAAAAGGAAGCGAAAAGGCACTTAATGAAATTGGCGACAAAGGCATAGTGAGGACACATATGCCCGTCACAATAGACTTTTTCGGGCAACCGGGCGTATGGCAAGATGCTTGTTGTATGTATGGCACAGAGCCTTTAATTATGAAAACGTTCGACGATCCCGGCTTTGTTCATGAATTATTACAAATTATATTGGAACGAAAGTTAGAATATACCAAAAGCCTGTTAGGAGCAAAATATGACATTATCGAATTAGGAGGCGGAGACGGCTGCGTTAGTGTGATTTCTCCTACGATGTTTGATGAATTTGTGGCACCATATGACAAACAAATAATAGATGCCGCACACGAAGCAGGGCAGAAAATTTCTTATCATTTATGCGGTAGCATAATGCCGATATTAGATTCTGTCAAGGCAATGGGAATGGACGCTTTTGAAACATTGACACCACCTTCTATGGGTGCCGATGCAGACTTGAAAAAGATAAAAGAAGTATTAGGAGATTCAATGTGCCTTATAGGCGGATTTGACCAAAACCGCTATTTTACAGAGGCAACGGAAGAAGAAACAAGAACAGCTGTGAAAGAATGCTTTGAACTTGCAGGGGAAAACGGTGGTTACATAATAAGCCCCTCCGATCATTTCTTCGATGCAAAAGATGAATTGTTACATGCATTCGCGAATCAAGCACATAAAATGAAATATTAAGGAGTAAGAGAAAATGAAAGGTGCAAAATTAATAAAATCTATATATGATAAACAATCAGAAAATTGTGGATTTTGGCTGGGAAACCCGTCTGAGGAAGCCAAAGACAACTACATGGAGTATTTCGGTATTGAAAAAGAAGTACTAACAGAAGAAGAGAAACATTATGCAGATTTAAGCGTATTGACTTCAGAAAAAATCGGTAAGGCCGACATGCTTCTTGCCAAAGAATTAAAGAGCGATCTTATTTGGTTGTCGCCGGAGCTTGATTTCTTATCTTGGAAACATCCGCAAGGAAAGCCAATTTGGGATGTGCTTGGCGGTAAAAGCAGGGAAAGTTTGAATGAAGTAGGCGTATTTGCCGAAACGGAAGATGTAGCAGAGGTAGAAGCTTTCGACTGGCCTTCAGTTGAACACTTAGATTTTTCTTCAAACATAGAGAAGGTTAAAATGGCTCAAGAAATGGACTTAGCCGTTTTCGGCGGAATGTGGTGCCCATTTTTCCATATGGCGGCAGATTTTTTCGGAATGGAAGAATATTTCATAAAAATGCACACCGATCCGAAAGTTGTTGAAGCTGTAACAGAGCACATTACAGAGTTTTATTTGGCTGCTAACGAAATATATTTCGATAAAATGGCCGGACAATTGACAAGCGCATTTTTCGGCAACGATTTAGGCAGCCAACTTTCTTGCCTTGTTAGTAGCGAGTTTTTTGATAAGTTCATTGCACCATACACAAAAAGAATTATAGACCAAATGAAGAAATACGGCCTTAAAGTAACACTACATTCTTGTGGAGCAATATTTGATATAATTCCAAAACTTATAGATTTAGGTATAGATTGCCTTCACCCGTTGCAGGCGAAAGCACAAGGAATGGAAGCCGAAAAACTTCAAAAAGAATTTGGCAACGATATCGTGTTCATGGGCGGTGTTGACACCCAGGATTTATTGCCTTTCGGAACTCCGCAACAAATTAAAGACGAAGTTCACAGATTGCGTGATATATTCAAGAACAACTTTATAGTTTCACCCAGTCACGAGGCTCTGCTTGGAAATGTAAGTGTTGAAAATGTAATTGCGATGAGCGAAGCTGCTTGCGATTAGAATACAAATAGGGGAATTTTTTTAAATGAGTAGTGTATTAAAGCATGGCATGAATCAGAATTCGGTTAAAAACACTAATTGTTGTCTGGTTTTGCGCATACTTAACTCATTAGGTCGAATTTCTCGGACAGAAATAGCAAAGCGAACCGGGCTTACTAAGACGTCCATTACGAATATAACAACCGACTTAATTGAGCAAGGCATAATAAACGAAGTAACACAAGAAAATGAAAATGTAAGCAGAGGTAGAACACCTATAATGCTTGAATTTTCTAAGAGCTCGCCCTGCGCGCTCGGTGTTAGCATTAACAGAGACTTTGTCTATGTTTCTTTGGTAGCCTTAAACGGCAAAATAATAGATGAAGATATGCTTGTTATGCACGATATTAACAATCAGGAACAGTTTTTACACGAGCTGTTTTTGACATGCGAAAAAATGCTCAAATCTCCCTACATAGAAAACAGAAAAATGGTTGGTATTGGCATTGCCTCTATTGGACCGCTCGACATCAAACAGGGTATCATTGTTGATCCGCCTAACTTCAACACTATGAAGGGTATAAGAATAAAAGAAGCCATCGAAAAGCGCTTTGGTCACTATGTTGTGTTACAAAACGACATGAACGCTTGTGCAATAGCAGAAAAACTTTTCGGTCATGGCAAAAGGGTTCGTAACTTTGTATATTTAGGCGTAACAAACGGCATTGGAAGCGGAGTTGTTATAAATAAACAGCTTGTAGAGGGTGAAAATTGTATGGCCGGCGAGGTTGGGCATGTTAGCATAAATATGTTCGGTGAAAGATGTGCTTGCGGAAACAATGGTTGTTTGGAACTTTATGCGAGCATACCAAAACTTGAAAAACGTATACACGAACTACTAAAAGACGAAAGCAGCCTGCTTTCAACCATAGAAAATGTTCGGTGGCACGACATAATAGATGCCGCATACAAGAACGATAAACTTGCGCATAAATTGCTTGACGAAGCTGTGATGTATTTAGTTGCAGGGGTTGTAAACATTGTAAACGTTTATGATCCACAGGTGATATACATAGGGCACGAGTTGGCAGTTGCAGGCAAACTTATTACAGAAAAGTTAAACGACAAGATAAACGAAAAGATATTCTCTAAGCATATAAACAAAGTCCAAATAGAAATATCATGCTTTAAAGACATGATGTATCGGATAAACGGAGCAGCAATTGTTTTAAACGAATATTTCGAGGGGAGTATTTCTTAGAAAAGTATATTTAATGGAGGAAAAAATATGAAAAGATCTGAAATTCAAAGCGCATTGGCATGGGCACAAGCGGAGTTAGACAAATATATGGTTAAACTACCTTGTTTTGCAAACTTTACTCAAGAAGATTGGGATAGGGTTGGCGATAGCGCTAAATCTATAAAACAAACTATGTTAGGATGGGACATAACTGATTTTGGCAGAGGTGAATTCGAAAAATTAGGTGCCGTGCTTTTTACACTACGCAATGGTTCTTGCGAAGACGAAAGCATTGGAACACCATATGCTGAAAAGCTAATTATTCTAAAGCCTGAACAAAGATTGCCAATACACATGCACAAAGTAAAAACCGAAGACATTATAAGCAGGGGCGGGGCACCGTTTGAAATTAAATTATGGAACACCGGCAAGGATGGCAAACCGGACAATGACAGCGTAGTAAAAGTTTACTGTGATGGAATATTAAAGGAAGTTAAACCCGGCGAAGTGATTTCAATAGAGCCTGGCAACAGCATCACATTACCTCCGTATATGTATCATAGCTTTTTTGGTGCTAAAGGGGAAGAAACAGCGATAATAGGCGAAGTTTCTTCGGTTAATGATGATAATACAGACAACTGTTTTGCCGAACCGGTGGAAAGATTTTCTACCATAGAAGAAGATGAAGAAAGAAAATATTTCTTATGTAACGAGTATTAATTTACTTTCAAATTTATTTTCATACAAAAAACAACAATGCCACTTTGGTATTGTTGTTTTTAAAATTGAGAAAAATTTCATCTGTTTATAATAAATTACAAATATTATATTTTAAGCCACTAAGACTTTCAATTTAGTATAAAAGTCATATTTTCAAGCTTGCAGAATATTAATTTAGCTTTTTTACGACTGTCTGTTCACAAATTATCTATATTTTTATTGAAAATATATTGATATTAATTGCACAATAATAATATTAGTGATAAACTTATTAATATATGTGTTGACAAGTAGTTTTGTCGATCAAAGGAGTTATGATGGATATACTTGATTTAAAATACAAAGAAAAAGACATTATCGCCGAAAGCGACGCTTCCAAATTCAATTTAGAAGAATTATTTTGTTTGTTAGATGGTGCTCCGTTAGGAATCAGTATATGGAACAGCAACAAAGAAGGACTTTTCTGTAATGCTAACCTTTTAAAGCTCTTTGGTTTTGACACAAAAGAGCAGTTTTTTGAGAACATTAAAAAGCTAACACCGCTAAAACAACCCGATGGTTCGTTTTCTAAAGATTCTCTGAGCGAATATCAAGTTATAATAAAAGAAAAGGGTGATTTCCGTTTTAACTGGTTATTTAAAAATTTAAACGGAGAAGAATTTCCTACTGAAATTAAAGTAAACAGGTTAAATATAAAAGATTCTGATGGCAAGTATCTTTATGCTATCTACATAACAGACTTGCGTCCACAACTTGCGGGTTACAATGTTGACAAATTATCCGATGGCTTTTTTTACAACAGCATATCTGACAGAGAACTGTTTAACTCGGTAGCAGAGCTTAGCGACGAATGGTTTTGGGCTTTTGATGTTGCGGCTTCACAAATTCAATTTTTTGGTAAAGGAAGGGCAATACTAAATCTATCCGACAAAAAACAAGATTTCCCTAAAGAAGTTGTTGAAAGCGGCATAGTTTATCCGGATGACATGGATAATTTCTTGAAGATGGCTGAAGCCATGAGGGGAGATTTTATCAAGCCCTACGATGTTCGCTTTATTTTACCGAACGGCACAGCAAGATGGTACCGGGTAACATATAAAACCATATACAACAATCAAGGAAAACCTATCTTTACAATAGGAAAGACTTTTGACATACACGAGCAAAAAACTTTCGAAGCATTATCACGCACAGATTTGCTGACAAACTGTTTAAATAAAATTACAACAGAAGAATCTGTTGCAAATATTATTGCAGATCACAAATCGGAAGTTCACGCTATGTTTATTATTGACGTTGACGATTTTAAATCTATAAATGACAATTTAGGCCATTATTTCGGAGATATAGTTTTAAGAGAGATAAGTAATAATTTACATGCTAATTTCCGTGAAGGCGATGTCATCGGCCGGATTGGCGGTGACGAATTTATTGTCTTTATTAAGAACGTATCCAACAAAAAAATTATAATTAATAAAGCAGAAGCGGTAGCAAAGGCTTTTAAGAACAATTACAAAGGTGAAAACGGCAACTATAAGGTTTCGGGTAGCATAGGTATTGCACTTTATCCGAATGATGGTACAACATATGAAGATTTATATAAATCTGTGGATAAGGCTCTTTATCAATCTAAATTGAGCGGTAAAGATTGTTACACCTTCTATACCGAAGAACTTTCAGACGGTACAATGAAAAACCTAACAATTGTTGAAAATGCAAACAGGCTGGCGAATTCATATTTTGACTCAGAGCTTGTTTCTACGGTTTTTGACATTATGTATGGCTCCGATGACATATTAATTTCGCTCAATACTGCGCTACAGTACATTTGCAATAAGATGGTTGTAGATAGGGCATATATTTTAGAAACACCCGATGCAGGCGAAACTTACTCCGTCACATATGAATGGTGTACCAATACTGTCAAGGGGCATATGGATCATGTGAGGGCTATTCCAAAAGATATTCTTCAGGTATATTTATGGCACTTAGAGCACAACAATGTATATTATTGTAACGATTCGAGCTATTTAAACAGCAAAGATGCATATAGCATTGTAAATGAACAAAAAATTAAATCGTTTATGTTTGTACATGTCAAAGACGATGGACACACTAAGCTTATGTTAGGACTTGATGATTGTGTTAAACCGCGCGTGTGGTCAGAAAAAGAAATCAACAGTGTGAAATATGCTTTGAAGATGATTTCAATATTCATACTGTATAAGAACATTTAGTTCTTTAAATAAAGTTTAAGAAATAATTTTAAGATTGCAGAAATAAGCAAGAGGTGTTATATGAAAGAACAGGGGTTTAATGAGGTGCAAAATAATAGTATGGAACAGTTTATTGTCAACAAGGTAGAATTTAGCAACAATTTTATATTAAAATTTTTTGATAGCTTTCCAACTCCAATAGTAATTGTAAAAAAATCAGGGGAAATTGTAGCTGCAAATTCAAAGACATTTGAGTATTATAAATGCACAAATTGCCAAGAAGTAACTGAAGTTCTTTCGGATATACTTAGTTATCAAGAAGAAGGTGCTAAGTTAACCGAAAATTTTTTGTTTTATATTAACGAAGCTATACAAAAAGGCAGTAGCAATGCTCAGTTAAAGTTTAAAGATCAAAACAGTAAGGACTATTTAATAAATTTAAGTTTGTTATCTATAGACGACAATAAAGGAATTTCTGATGAAAAATATATTATTGTAATCATACAAGATATTATTCAGTATATACCCGAATTTGCTCTGAACGAAAAAAAGGCAGAATTCTTTAAGAAATTTACAGATTTTATAGAATTAATGCCTTATCCGGTAAATGTTTGGGACAGTGATATGAATAATATTATGTGTAACAGTAAAGTCATGGATATGTTTGAAATCAGCGATGTTAAAGAATTTTTAAACGAATTCTATCGTTTTTCTCCCGAATTTCAACCAAATAATATCAGTTCCCAAGAAATGTCTTTAAAAAACATAAAAAAAGCTATTGAAGAAGGATTATACAAATTCAAGTGGATGCATCAAACAATAAACGGCGATGAAATTCCAACAGAAATAACATTGATAAAAGCACAGTTGTACGAAGGCGAACATCATGTAATCGGCTTTGTCCATGATTTACGACCTGAATTTAGCGATGAAAATGCTATTCACGACGAATATGAATATTATTTCTTAGACAGAATTCCGGAGAAAACGTTGTTAAAAAAGGCTACGGAGCTTTCTGACGAGTGGTTTTTCTCAATAGACACAAGGACTGCAACGGTTAGATACTATGGCAGTATGATAAGCGACATCGGGGCAGAAAAAGGTATTGCAGATAAATTCAGTGTAGACATCATGGAAGGAATTATTCATCAAGACGATCTTGCGGAATATCATGCCTTAGCTAATAACATGATGAAAGGGATATATGAGCCAATAGATATACGGTTCATTCAGCCTGATGGCTTATACAGGTATTATAGGCTTGTTTATCAGCCTATTTTTGATTCAAACGGGTTGCCTGTTTTCATTGTGGGCAGAGGAATAGACGTAAACGAAGAAAAAGTCATGCAAGAGCGTATGAAGTTAGATGCTTTAACCGAATGCTATAATTTAACGAGCATCGAAAATGCCATTCATGAATATTTTGAACAAGAACCCGAAAGCAAGAATGCTCTGTTGTTTGTTGATATAAATAATTTCAGAAGTATAAACGAATCTATCGGGCATTACAGAGGCGACGAGTTGTTACAACAACTTACAGCAAGATTAAAATCTTTAATGAAAAAAAACGACATCATCGGCAGGATAGGTGGCGACGAGTTTATAGTCCTTTTAAAGAATATTAAAGATGAGAAAAAAATCGGCAAGAGAACAGAAAAAATCTCTAACCACATAAATCAACCGTATATGATAGACGGAGAACGGATAGATTTATCTATCAGGATGGGTGTTTCAATATTTAGTAAAGACGGAAATTCTTATGCTGAATGCTTAGAAGCTGCCGATAAGGCTGTTTATGTTGCTAAAATCAAAGGCGACAAATGGGTAATTTACGACGACATATTAGAGGATGTTCCGATGAGGGACATTTCTAAAAATATCTATACACAACAAATTTCCGGGGCTTACTACGACCATGATTTAATATCAACCGTGTTTAATATTCTGTATGAAAAAAATAGTGACGAATTCTCTATTAATGCGGCTCTGAGATATATAGGACAAACCTATGATGTAGACAGGTGTTTCATTTTCGAGGCAATAGAATCAGATAATGTTTACACCAACACGTTTGAATGGTGTAAAGACAAAGCACAGAGCACCGGTAATATTAAATATTTCCCCAAAAGCAAACTTACTTCTTTATTTGAAAATGTAACTGCCGGCGGAACAGTACAGTGCAATGATATAGATGAAATTGGCTGGGAATGCGAATTTGTTGATGTTTTAAAATCTCATAATGTTAAGTCCTTTGCACACGCACAGATAAAAAAAGATGAAAAAGTCACATTTTTTGTTGGTTTAGAAGATAATACCACAAAGAGAGTTTGGAGCGAAAAAATATTAACAACGTTGCAGTATATAGCGAAAATTTTATCTATTATTCTGCAAGCCAAGCAAATGCACAAAAAAATTGAAGCCCTAACAGAATACAGCAGGAACTCTGCCTTTGTTGCCGATAATACTGAAAATCTTATTTACATTACCGACCCGGACACATATGAAATGATCCACATGAACAACGCCGCACTTTCTGCATTTGACTTGCATGCAGAAAGCGAATGGAAAAACAAAAAATGCCACGAACTTCTGTATGCCAAAAATACTCCTTGTGAGTTTTGTACAAATGATAAATTAGAAAGCGACAACATTTTTGAATGGACATTTAAGAATCCAATTCTTAACAGAACCTACCTATACAAAGATCGCCTTATTGAAATGGATAATAAATTGGTGAAACTTCAGGTGGCTACCGACATTACTCAGTTAGTTGAATTGGAAGATGAACTAACAAATAAATTTGAAGAACAACAGTTGTTGTTAGAGTGTATAAAGTTGTTAATGAAAAACGATTCGCCCGATGTTTTAATAAATAATTTGCTTAAACTTGTATCGCAGTTCTACGATTCAAAAAAAGGTATCATTTACCAAGTTATGCCCGAAGAAAACCAAGCAATGAACACTTATATATGGGCAAACCCGGAATTTAAAAACGATGAAGAAGACAACAAGCCGATTCCATTAAACGTTGCTCAATATATTGGTCAGGCTTTAGCGGAAGGCAGAGGACTGGCATACATATCCAGAGACGACGAAAAATACAGAGATTCTGAATTTGTTGCTAGCATGAATAAAGAGTTCAAAAGCATCATGCTTGCAGCCATTTCAGACGCTAAAGGAAACGGCGTCGGCATTATCGGTATGATAAACGCAACTAAGAATCTTGAAAAGGCGTGGCTTTTGCAGTCGGTATCTGCGTTTATTGCCGATTTCTTAGAAAAAAATAAACTTATTACAACGCTCAATAAACTAAGTTATTTCGATACACTAACAGGTGTAAAAAACAGACATAGCTACAGACAAGCATTACAACAAATAAACGACGAAAAGGTAAGCTCGTTAGGTGTTGCATATGTAGATATTTCCGGCCTCAGTGCAATAAATGAAGCTAAAGGAACATCTTATGGTGATAGAATCATAAACCGGTTAGCCACGATTTTAGCAGAAATATTCGGAGATAATATTTTTAGGGTAGGTGGCGACGAGTTTGTTGTTCTTGAAAAAAACATTGACGAAGTCAATTTTGAAGAAAAAATTCAGACTCTTAAAGAAACATTTTATCAGGAAAAAGATTTCAGGGCTTCGGTCGGCTTTACATGGAACAATAACATCGGCGAATATGAATACGGTGAAATAGCAACAGGTTACAATGTAAATTCCGACAACAAAGGTTACACGGAAATGTTGTGTAAAAACTTAGAGAGAGAAATAGCCAATGGAAAATATGTTGTTTATTTACAACCTCAGATAGATATAAAAACAGAAGAGTTTGACGGAGCTGAGGCGCTGATAAGAAGGTTAGATGCTAATGGAGACATTCAGCCACCAATTTCTTTCATACCTTTCTATGAAAAAGAAGGCATTATTTCCATGATAGACCTCTTTGTTTGCGAAACCGTTTGTGCCAGCTTGTATGAATGGAACAAAAAATTTATCGATAGACATTTCAGAATATCGGTTAATTTCTCAAGGGTCACCATAATGGAAAGCGACATTGTAGAAAAAATTTCTGAAATTTGTGATAAATATGCCGTTGATAGGTCTCAGATTATCATCGAAATAACAGAAACAATAAGCAGGGCAGAAGATGCCGTATTCTCAAAGATTATTTCTAACTTTAAAGATGCAGGGTTTAGTGTGTCGTTAGACGATTTCGGCAGTGGGTATTCTAACCTTTCGGCACTCAAATTGTCTAATTTCGATGAAATTAAAATAGACATGGGATTAACGAGAGATTTGCATTTAAACGAAAGGTCTCATACGCTAACAAAAGTAGCCCTTAATTTGTGCAGAGAATTTGACGACGTCATAGCTGTTGCAGAGGGTATTGAAAACAGACAACAGTTTGACATATTAAAACTTTTAGATTGCGACAAAGGACAAGGTTACTTCTTTGACAAGCCTATGAACATAAAAGACTTTGAGTTTAAATATATAAATAATATTTAATATTCATTTTTTAAAATTTAATACACATTTATTAAAAAATAGGCAATTATATAGAGTTGCTTATTTTTTAATAATGAATATTACATTTGTATTACGTTTGTTAGATTTTTGTGTTTTTTAAAAAAACAAAGAAATATGATGGATTCCTGATTATTAAAAAAGTGTTACTCGAATATGTAAATTATTACGTAAATGTTAAGTTGTAAAAAACCGCTTTGTTATGCATAAAATTAAAGATTTTTTTGTGTTGACAGATATATTATCTATATGTTAAGCTTAACAAGGTTTAGATAAAAGAAGAGAATAAACAGTCCAAAGAAAACGATACATTTTAAATAAATATGTTATAAAGTTTGTTTTGATTTTCAAAACAAAATAAAAATAATATTTTCTTGGAGGAAAGAAATGAAAAAAGTTGTATTATTAGTTTTAAGTCTTGTGCTCGTACTTAGCTTCGGCTTAGTAGGTTGTGCTCCGGCAGCTGAAGAAGCTGCACCGGCTGTAGAAGAAGCTGCTCCGGTTGAAGAAGCTCCGGCTGAAGAAGCTCCGGCTGAAGAAGCTGCTCCGGCTGAAGAAGAAGCTCCGGCTGAAGAAGCTGCAGGCGAAGAACCGGTTATGATCGGTGTATTGTTCAAAACACTTGCTAATCCGTACTGGGTAGGAATGCAAGAAGGCGTTATCGAAGGCGTTAAAGATCTTCCGGGCGTTGAAATCGAAATTTTGGCAGCTGAATCTGAAGAAGATATCTCGGGTCAACTTTCTATAATGGAAACAATGATCTCAAGCGGAAAATACGATGCGCTTGCAGTAGCTCCCATAACTCCCACAAACTTAATTTCGGGCGTTGTTCAAGCTAATGCAGCTGGTCTACCTGTTGTTAACATCGACGAAATGTTTGACATGGCTGCTTTAGAAGAAGCAGGCGGACACGTTGTAGGTTTTGCTACAACAGATAACTTCGGCTTAGGCGAAGATGGTGCAGAACTTATCATCGATGCTTTAGGAACTGAAGGCGGCGGCGTTGCTATTATCGAAGGTCAAGCAGGTGCTACATCCGGCGAACTTAGAAGAGACGGTTGTGTTGCAGGCTTAGAAGGCGCTGAAAACATCGAAGTTTTAGAAATCCAACCCGGTGACTGGGACAGACAAAAATCTCTTGACGTTGCTACAAACTTAATCAACAAATACGGCGATGAGTTAAATGCAATTTTCACAGCTAACGATACAATGGCATTAGGTATCCTTCAAGCTATGGAAAACACAGGCAGAGACGACATCTTCTTAGTAAGCACAGATGCTAACGACGAAGTACGTGCGGGTATTGCTGAAGGCAAATTGGTTGCAGTAGTTCAAGACTCAGGTGCTCTTGGCACAATCTGTGTTGAAATGGCAGCTAATGCAGCAAGAGAAGGCAAAGTTGGTGCTCCGGGTGAAGAAGTTGAAGAACACTTGATCCAAGCAACAGTTGTTACTCAAGATAACGTAGTAGTTTAATTAAAGTAATTAGTTAATATGTAACAGAATAATGAGGGTACTGCAAAGTGCGGTGCTCTCATAATTCGTTAAACACTACATTTATATGAAAGGAGCAACAAGATGCAAACATTAGTAGAAATGAAGCATATACGCAAAGAGTTTCCGGGTGTTGTTGCCTTAGATGATATCACATTTGACATACGTGCGGGCGAGGCGCATCTGTTATTGGGGGAAAACGGTGCTGGTAAATCTACTCTTATGAAGATATTGAGTGGAGTATACCAACCGACAAACGGAACTATAACTGTTAACGGTAAAGAATTTAAAAAGTTAACTCCAAAAGAAGCTTTTGCAAACGGAATCAGTATTATATTTCAAGAACTTAGTGTGGTAGACGAAATCTCCATTATGGAAAACCTTTTTATAGGCGATGTTCCCACAAAAAAAGTACTTGGCTTAAAAGTTGTAGACTACAAAGCAATGAAATCAAGGGCAGAAGAAATTCTGAAACGTATAGGCCTTAAAAAGCCTGTTACAACATTGGTGGAAAATTTATCCATTTCAGAGAAACAAATGGTTGAAATAGCAAAGGCATTAAATAAAAATGCTCGCGTTGTTATCATGGACGAGCCTACATCTTCGCTTACAAACGAAGAAAGCGAAGTTTTGTTCCAGCTAATCAAACAACTTAAGAAAGACAATGTTGGCATAGTATACATATCTCATAAATTGCAAGAATTAAGAGGTATCGGCGACAGGGTTACTATCATAAAAGACGGTGTAAGCGTTGTAACAAAGAACATGAGTGAAATAGAATCAGAAGAAGAAATTATTTCATACATGGTAGGACGTGAACTGCAAAGCGTTTTCTTAAACACAAAACACGTTCATTCTGACAACAGAGAAGTAGTTTTCAGCGCAAAAAACATCACACGTAGGGACAAAAAAGTAAGAAACGTGTCGTTTGATGTTTATAAAAATGAAATTCTCGGCTTTGCGGGTCTTGTTGGTGCCGGGCGTACAGAGCTTATGAATACTATTTTTGCCGGTGAGCAATATGAATCCGGAACTATAGAACTTAACGGTAAAAAACTAAAAATCAAGACGCCTTATAATTCCATTAAAAACGAAGTTGCTTTGATAACAGAAAGCAGACGTCAGACAGGTATTTTCCCAAACTTCGGGATTAAAGAAAATATTGTACTCGTTAATCGCCTTAAAGAATCTAAGGCGGGTGGTTTTATTGGCGCTATACATAATAAGCCTGACGAAATTCTTGCGGAAAAAATGCGTAAAGAAATGCAAGTTAAATGCTCATCGTTAAAACAACCTATTGTAGAGTTGTCGGGTGGTAATCAACAAAAAGTAATTATTGCAAAATGGCTTACCATAGGTGCAAAGGTTATTATTTTTGATGAACCAACAAAGGGAATTGACGTTGGTACAAAAGCGGAAATTTATTCTATAATGCGTAAACTCGCAGACCAAGGAATAGCTATAATAGTTGTTTCTTCGGAAATGCCCGAGTTATTAATTTCTTGCGACAGAATCTGTGTATTCGGCGATGGTCAGATACGTGGGGTATTGTCTACTGATGAAGCGTCAGAAGAAAAAATATTGGCTATTGCAACAGGCGCAGAAGAATATGATAAACAGTCTTCTTAATTTTAAGATAAAGGGAGGAAGTAATAATGGAAAAAAACAACACATTAGCTTTTAAATCATTCTGGGATAAATTCGGTACTTTAGTTATCTTCTTTGGAATGTTTTTTGTAATTGCAATTTTTGCACCACCGGCATTTATGACGGGAAATAACATCGTACAGATAGCTACGCAAAGTTCGGTATTTATTTTGCTCGGTTGTGCGGAATTCTTTGCTATCTTACTTGGTGGCATAGACTTATCTATAGGTTCAACAGCAGCCGTAACAGGCATGGTAACTGCTCAATTGATGGTTATATTGGGTTGGGATCCGGTTGCAGCATTCTTAGTAGGTTCTATAGTATGCGGTGCTTTCTTAGGATTCTTAAACGGTATACTCATAAATATAACAAAAGTGCATCCTTTTATTATCACACTCGGTACACAAGCTATATTTAGAGCTATAACACTTATAATCTCCGATGCAGCACCTGTATTCGGCTTCCCGGGAGAATTTAGCCAATCTTTTGGCGGAACAATCAACGGAATTCCGATGCCGGTAGTTGTTGCTATAATCGTAGCAGTAATCCTATGGTATGTAACAACTTACACAACATTCGGCCGCAACTTATATGTAATCGGCGGTAATAAAGAATCTGCTTGGTTCTCGGGTATTAACGTATCAAAACATACATTAGCAGTATTCATTTTATGCGGAACGTGTGCGGCTGTTGCAGGTGCGGTTTTGACTGCACGTTTAGGCGCTGCCGAACCACTTGCCGGTGAAGGTATGGAAACGCAGGCAATTGCGGCGGCTATCATCGGTGGTACCAGCTTCTTTGGTGGTAAGGGTAAGATACCGAATGTAGTTGTTGGTGGTCTTATTATCGGTTTGATAAACAACGGTCTTAACATGTTGGGCGTTCAATCATACTACCAACTGTTGGCTACCGGTTTGTTAACAATTGCGGCCGTTGCGCTCGATCAGGCGATAGCACGTAAGAGGTAGTTTCATGAGAAAAGCTATTGGAATAGATATTGGTGGAACCAATTTTCGAATAGGATGTTTTACAGAAGCGGGCGATTTGCTCGCTTCTGAAAAGTATTCGAGTTCATTACTCTGTGGCAGTATACCTGCTAAAAACGCATTCAGCGAACAAATAAAGAAATTTATGCAATCGCATAATATTTCAACAATAGATGCAATAGCGGCCGGGTTTCCTTCACCTGTGAGTAAAGACGGTGTTGTGTATTCTTGTCCGAACCTTAAAAACGAGGTAGAAAGCTTCGATGGCATCAACATTAAAGAATATTTAGAATCTGAATTTAATGTACCTGCATTTGTCGTAAAAGATGCGGTTTTTTTGTTGCAGGCGGAAATTCAAGAACGTAAAGTTAATAAAGATAGTATAGTAGTAGGAATGTATTTTGGCACCGGAATCGGAAATTGTGTGTATTATGGCGGTGAATATATTTCGGGTGCGAACGGAAGTGGTTGCGATGTCGGCCATATTCCTGTATTAAAAAGCGAGAATATGTGTAATTGTGGCAATGTTGGTTGTATTGAGGCACATGCTTCGGGTGCATATTTGGTTAAACTTTGGAAAGAAAAATATTCCGACATAAAAATAGACGATATTTTTGAAAAATATGGTGAAGAGAAAGACTTGATAGAGTTTGTTGAAGCTTGTGCAATGCCGATAGCGACCGAGATTAATATTTTTGATCCTAATATTGTGATTATTGGCGGCGGAGTAGTCGACATGAAGGCTTTTCCTTACGAATTGATGATAAAGAAAACATACGAATGGATGAGGAAGCCAATCCCGGCTCAAACAGTTGTTTTAGAGAAGGCGAAAGTAATTAAAGATGCGGGAATAATAGGCGCAGCCTCTTACGCATTTGAAAGAATATAAACATTTTTTACAAGGAGATTAGTATGGCAATTTTAAGCG
Organism: uncultured Christensenellaceae bacterium; assembly: GCA_964371185.1. Lineage (GTDB taxonomy): Bacteria > Bacillota > Clostridia > Christensenellales > Christensenellaceae > CAYJNC01. The sequence continues at coordinate 1,016 of CAYJNC010000005.1, read as the reverse complement.
AACAAATTTGCAAAAACATCAGAGAAACGCTTTTAAAAGGAATTGGTAAAATTGGTGTTGGTCATGTGGGCGGAAGTTTGTCTATTGTTGAAGTTTTGGCAGTTTTGTATTTTGACAAAATGAACATAGACCCGAAAAACCCGAAAATGGAAGGAAGAGATAGGCTAATTCTGTCTAAGGGTCATGCAGGCCCGGCTCTTTATGCGACCTTAGCCGAAAGAGGTTTTTTCGATAAAGAGCAGGTGTTGACACTTAACCAACCCGGCACAAACTTTCCGAGTCATTGTGACATGAACAAGACACCCGGAATAGACATGACTACCGGGTCCTTAGGTCAGGGTTTTTCTTGTGCGGTAGGAATTGCACTTGCGTCTAAATTAAAAAAAGACAATGCCACAATTTATACTATAATAGGCGATGGTGAAACCCAGGAAGGCCAAATTTGGGAAGCTGCTATGTGTGCAAGTTCTAAAGGTGCAGACAATTTAATTGCTTTCACAGACTATAACCACTTGCAAATAGACGGCGCTGTAGAAGATATACAAAATGTTGCGCCACTTGACGCTAAGTGGGAAGCTTTTGGCTGGAAGGCTATAATAGTAAACGATGGTCATGATATGCAGGCTATTTCCGACGCTATTGACGAGGCTAAGAAGGCGGATAAACCGACTATGATAATACTTGAAACCATAAAAGGCAAAGGCGTTAACGCAATCGTTGACATGAAATCTAAAAATCATAGTATGCCACTTGACAATGATTTATTAGAACAAGCTCTTAAAGAATTGGCGGAGGTATAATCATGATTGTAAATTTAGAAATGAGAGAAGCATTTTATAGGACTCTTCACGATATGATGAAAGAAGACGAAAGAATAGTTGTATTAGATTCAGACTTAGGGAATGCTAATAACACCATAAAATTAAAAAATGATTTTAAAGACAGATATATAGATGTAGGTGTTCAAGAACAAAACATGGCATCTGTTGCGGCGGGTTTTGCAAGTTATGGTTATA
>CAYJNC010000004.1:0-19982 GCA_964371185.1 uncultured Christensenellaceae bacterium | reverse complement strand
TCAAATACTTCCTCTCTCGTCAACACTTTTTTTAAACTTTTTTTAGTTTTTTTTTGTGTTTTTTTTATACACATATTATCCACTGTTTATCTACATAGTTTTGCCGCTTATACACCTGTTTTCCACAATTTTATACCCGTTTTGCGCACTTTCAGCTAAACCATACATTTTCAACGTTTATTCATTTTTTTGAAAAAACCCATTTTAACAACCGAATTTTCTTTTTTTTCTAATATTTTCATCAAAAATCTTTTTGTTAGTTTTTAACATACTCAGTCATTTATTACTTTAATTGTTTAGATAATGTTAGATAATCACATAGCATTTTCGTCAGTTTATCCACATTCTACTACTTAAATATCTTTTTCTTCCACAAAAAAACTTCCCCGGCAACACTAAACTACTTTTGCTTTGCCACATCGCATATCCTTTTTTCGATCTATTCATACATATTTTATATATTAACTACTATATATATTATTCCTACAAGCCTCTCAAATCGTTTATAACCATTCGCAGACGGCTCTGAGTTCATTTGACAGTCACTTTTTTTTAACCATTTTTTCGTTTTTCTTCTATAATATATATAGTACCTGTAAGTGTCTCCACCTACTTATATTGCATTACTTCTTTTTTATATACTTCAATAATGATATAATTCAATTAGATAACGCTATATACGAAAGGGCGCAATTTATGAGAAACCTAATAATAACTACCTATAACCTACGGTCCCTAACCATGTTTCGCTCGGCACTTAACGATCAAACCATGCAGCACTTTTTAAATTTGCTTTCAATGCTCCCAAATCACAAGGACAGTGCACGGTTAATTGACGCTTATGCGGATTTTGCCGCCACACTTTTGCCATATAACATGAATCTGACCAATTACATTGTCACCCTTATGAATAACTCAAGAACAGCCTATATAGATAATTTATTAGAGCAAACACCCATTCCTTCAACGTGGGATAAAATCTTAATGTCGGATATATCTATTTTACAGTCGGTTTCAGAAATTAAGAGTTCAGATATTAAAAAATTAATTCCCTACTCGGACTACTTGCCCGATTGGACCGTCGATAATGTTGATTTGTATAAGACATATATTAATACTATTAAATCTGTTAAGACGAACGGTTTTGGAATGTATGCACATAACCATATGTTTACGGTGCATGAAAAAAGAATATTGCCTGTAACCACACCCGATGCTATTTCTCTTTCCGATTTTTCGGGTTACGAATATGAAAGGAACCTTGTTTATAAAAACACACTCGCCCTTTTAGAAGGCAAACCTGCCTCTAATGTACTTTTGTACGGCGACAGTGGCACCGGTAAATCATCAACTATAAAGGCGATAGTCAACCGGTTATACCCAAAAGGCTTACGTTTAATAGAACTCAAAAAAACGCAGTTAGATGAAATCCCCGAAATTATAGAGCTTTTGGGCAAGAATTTATTGAAGTTTGTACTGTTTATAGACGACCTTTCTTTTGCGCAAGAAGATTCTTCATTCGGTGAATTAAAGGCAATACTCGAGGGTTCTGTGTTGGCTCGAACAAAAAACATAGCAATTTACGCCACCAGCAACCGAAGGCATATCATCAGAGAGTCTTTTTCAGATCGTGGCAACGACGATGTACACGCAAACGAAACCATACAACAGACAGTTTCGCTAAGCGAACGGTTTGGCCTTACTATCCCATTTTCTACACCAAAAAAACAAGAATATCTTGATATTGTATTGCATATTGCCAACATTTACGGTTTAAAACTTAACATTGACGATATAAATAAAAAGGCCGAAATTTTCGCTTTGGAAAAAGGCGGCCGTTCTCCTCGTGTTGCTCGGCAGTTTGTCGAACAACTCATCACTTTATCTGATTAATAAACAATTATATTATTGTATGCTCTATGACTCCACCACCCAAACAAATGTCTCCGTCATATAACACACAATACTGGCCGGGTGTGACAGCCCTCTGATTTTCGCTAAATTGCACCCGCCAGACGTTTTCTTCCGTTTGCGCTACATATGCTTGTTGATCTTGCTGCCGATAACGCACTTTTGCCATGCAGGCAAACTTTTTCGCCGGTTCACCCGAAATAAAATTAACATCTTTCATAAAAAGAGTTTTCGTGTAAAGCAATTCGCTATCTTCTCCCTGATGGACATATAACACATTGTTTTCCATGTCTTTTTTGACAACAAACCAGCGTTCACCCGTCCCACCTTTACTACCGCCAATCGCAAGACCCCTCCTCTGACCTAATGTGTAGTACATTAAGCCGTCGTGCTTTCCGATTACTTTTCCGTCTGTCGTTATAATGTCGCCGGGTTGTGCCGGAATATAGGTTTGCAAAAACTGCTTAAACTTACGCTCACCAATAAAACAAATTCCCGTGGAATCCTTCTTCTTTGCAACTTTTAGGTTCGCATCCTGTGCAATTTTTCTGACTTCGTCTTTGTTTATCTCACCTACCGGGAAAATTACATTTTTAATTTGTTCGCTTGTAACCATGCACAGAAAATAACTTTGATCTTTGTTTTGATCCAAACCCTTTTTAAGATAGGCAACACCGCCCGATATTTCTTGCCTTGCATAGTGACCGGTAGCCAAATATTTTGCGCCGGCTCCGTAAGCAAAATCTAAGAATGCCGCAAATTTTATCTCTTTGTTGCAAATTACATCGGGGTTAGGCGTTCTCCCCGCCTTATATTCTTCTAAAAAGTGCGAAAAAACCCTGTCCCAATATTCTTTTTCAAAATTAACCGAATAATATGGTATTTTTATGTGGTCACACACATTTCTTACATCGTCAAAATCCGCCTGTGCCGGGCATTCCGTGTCGGGAGCACTGTCGTCCCAATTTTTCATGAATACACCTGCAACATCGTAACCTTGCTCTTTTAGCATCAATGCCGCAACCGCAGAATCTACCCCACCCGACATTCCTACTATTACACGTTTTTTTTCTTCCATAATATATCTCCTATTTATATATGTAATTATATCATACCAAACATTTTGCAAAAACCTTTTTTTAATTTATGTTGTGATGTATAATAAAATTAACATTTTTAGGAGAGCAAACATGGCAAGAAAACGCAAAACCTCTAAAATCTCTGCATTCATTATTTGTATAACCGCAATTGTTCTTTTTTTATTGTATGGTTCTTCTAACAATTTTTTATCCGAGTTTCACAACATCATCGAAAACACCGCAAATAACTTAACACTCGACAAATCGAACAACACTCCCGTCTTAGAAGCATCGGCGGCGGATAGCAAACTACTTATGTACACAGTTGACACAGGCAATTCCGATTGCATCATACTTATAACTCCGGATAAACAATCTTTGTTGATAGACTCGGGAGAACCCGACGATTTCAGCAACATTTCACACACATTGAAAGAGCTTGGTGTAGAGAAATTAGACATAGCAATAGCAACCCACCCGGATGCCGACCACATAGGCTCTATGTCGGAAATTATCGAAAACTTTACACCTACGCAATTCTACCTTCCGCCCTACGAATCGAACACCCAAATTTACGACAATATGGTTTCACAACTTAACGAATACAACATAAGCACAAAACTCATAACCGCTCCATTTGATTTTTCTTTAGGCGATGTATCTTTTTACGTGGTTAACCCACAAAACAAAACCTATACTTCTTCTAACGAAAGTAGCATTGTATTAGTTGCTACATACGGCGATACAAAAATCCTTCTTACAGGCGACGCCGAAAACACTGCAATGGAAGACGTTCTTGCACTCTACCCCGAATTATTAGATGTAGACATTTTAAAAGTCGGCCATCATGGTTCTTCTGATTCCACCTCAGAAGAACTGCTAAACGCAACAACACCGGAAATTGCTATCATAACCTCCGGTGAAGACAACCCCTACGGCCACCCCCACAAAGAGACTTTAGACTTGTTGAACAGCGAAGGCGTAATCACCCTGCGAACAGATGTTGACGGCGATATTATGATAATTTCCGACGGCACTTCCTTTTCATACGAAACCGCCGCATAAAAAAACAGGCGATGTTATACACAAATAACACCACCTGCCCTACGTAACACTATTTTTTAAATTCTTTTTTTAGCACAGAATATTTCAGGCTGTCTGTAAACTCACCGTCTACAACGACTTCTTGCCGAAACCTTCCTTCTATCACAAAGCCTACCTTTTCAAGCACCCTTGCGCTCGCTATGTTTGGCGCAATGACACCTGCGCTGACCTTGTTGAGTTTAAGTTCTTCAAAGCAAAAAATTGTGGCCAGTTTGACGGCTTCGGTTGCAACACCCTTACCCCAATAGTTTTTATCGCCAATTAAATATCCTAATATTGCGCTCTTATATATCGGATGAATAGGCCCTACCTTAATATTACCTATATGTTCGCCCGTATTTTTATCCACAATTGCAAACATATAGTTTATGGCAGAAGCCAAAGTGTTTTGCACAAATTGCCTAACCGTATCAATATTTTGAGGCATAAGCCGACTTTCAAGAAACCTGTTTGTATCTTTGTCCTGTAGCCAGTCTACATATTTTTGAGAACAATCCTCTACTTTTATGTCTCTTAATAATATTGTTTCGCCTACCAATTCTTTGCCGAAAATCATACGGTTTTATCCCACTCTTTCATGTCGGGCAACGGTTCACCCATTTTTATTTCGCTCTGTTCAAAGCCCCAATTGCTTACTTCATTGTTTCTTAAATAGCCGATAAACTCTTCTTCGGTCATATCCATAACCTCTAACAAATAGTCAAGAGACGCCGGGCGTTTTCCGTCGTATTTCAAAGACATTTCCATGCCTTTTTCCCTATCCAAAACCCCATTACGGATATCAATGCAGGCTAAGTGGTTTGTTCTGCCATGTCCACGCTTAACATATTTGCAATAATCCCTTGCACCTTGGAACAGGCATTCTATTTTTTCGTAATCGTATTCCGGCGGAATACCTTCCACTTCTTGACCTTTCCAATCAAGCTCAGTTTTTATTATTTCAACATTTTCCTTTGTGTTCCATAGAATATAATTTCCCAACCAAATAGATTTGGATTTTATGCCTTTTAACTCTTCGTCTGTCGGGAAAACAAAAGGCATTAGGTCTCTCTTTGTTACCTTTCCGCCCAAATATTCGTACATATCATCGGCAGTCATAGAAAGATTAATCATTTCATTGAACAACTTATTGTTTAATTCTTCCATTTCCTCCGGCGAGTGGTACGCCCTGTATTCCGAGGAAGACTCTCCCCAGATTACTAAAGGAATGTCATATTTTACAGAAATTTGCATTGTGTGTGCAAAAACACCCGTATGACAATGCCAGCAAAAATCCCCCGAACGTATTAAAGATTCTTTCATAAGTTCTTTAACAACTTTCCAGTTAGCCTTAAACTCCAAAACATCTACACCCAATTTTTTAAATGTAACGGTGTTGTTTCTTTCGATAAGCGGTCGGTATCCCCAGTGATTAAACCGTACAACCAAGGGCTTTAATCCTAATACTTTAACAACATACCATAACTGAAAGGTGCTGTCTTTTCCGCCCGAAAACGGAACAATGCAATCATACTGGCCTTTGCCTTTGTATTGAGAGATAATACCATCTAATATTTCTTTTCTTTCGTCCCAATTGATTTTCGCATGTTTCACCTCTGCTTGACGACAAATATTACAGACGCCCTCGCTGTCGAACTCAATAGTTTCATGAGTATCCGGTAACACACATTTTGTACAGTACTTCATTTTCTTTAGCCCTCCTAAATTAATATATAATATTTACACTTCCTTTCGGAAGTTTCTCACTAATAATAATGCAACACGGTAGTCAACAGCGTTATCGCCGCTATTACAACCGCAACAAACAATATATTTCTTAACGCCCTTTCAAGAGCATCTTTTTTTATTGTCGGCCAAACATTTTGCCCCAAGAAAGGCAACAAGAAAAACATAAAAGTGAAATATCTGCCCTGTACGCCCTCAACGGCACCCGCCCCAACCGGCGTCCACGTAAGGTACAATGCCATATATGTTAGCACAATAGTTGCCAGCATAACCATACAAATCATAAATCTGTTTAGCAAAGACACTTTTGTTATTGTCATCATCTGCTGTCCTTCGCTCCGATACCTCGAATAAGCAAAAGCAACCACTGCCAAAAACGCTATGTATATGTATATAAATATTTCGTATGTCGAATATGTAAGTTGCCCCAAATTAAACAACTGAGCAAAGTTCAAACCTGCGTCACGCATTATCGAACGATACATAATAGACGCCGCACCCGACGGGTCAGACAGCATAAACCCAATTTGCTGTCCGGTGTTTGCGCCCTGCATGTTTATCGTGTCACCGGTTAGCGCAGAAGAACCTCCCGAAAGAGATGTCATAAACTTAACCTGCCAGACCGCAGCTAAAGCCGCTACCCCCACTATGATAATCGAACCGATTATCTTGACTTTTTTATTTTCATACCGTGACGACGGAATAAAGAAGGGTAGCAAGGCAAGTGCCCCAAGTGTGTATTTTTTCATTATTACTATAGACGTTATAAGCGCAAATATCCCCATGTGTTTCCACGAAATCTTATAGGTATCATTGAAATACATGTCAATGAAATACGCACCCATAAGCAAGCTTATTCCATATATGATCGCATCTGAATTGTATGACCCGGAAATCATCAACGTCATCGGCATCAGCGCCAACACGCCCATAAATATTTTAAATTTTGGCGCCTTCTTAACCGCAAAATACGCAAATATTGCATATACTATTGCATTAAATATTCTGCCTGCGTAAAAATACGCCATTAAATCTCCGCCGAATAATTTTGCTATCCAGTTTCCGAAAACTTGCGGCATATACCATAGGAAAAATACTCCCGAGCCCCAGGTTGAAGTCATCATTTCTTCGCTTATCGGCACACCTTGTAATGTGTTGTTTGTTAGCGTGTTTAACAGGTTTTGTGCAACAGTGTTATAACTTACCGTCGTTTGCCCACCCGCTATTGCGTCTGTCACAAAATTACCGTCCGCCACTAAAAACGCCGTTGCGACGTGCTGTTGTTCGTCCGGGGTGTCCATAATTGGTGTTATTAGGCTAAACAACACACCGAATATTAAAACCAATATGAATACATTTACGTGTAATTTATTTGACCAAAAAAGAATAGCCAAGCAAATTAAAATTATAAGCACCGTGGTGATGGCAATGATGTCGTCGCTTACGCCGTCGTAACCGACGTCTACCATTAGACTGCCGTTCAAAGCTTCTTCGCCCGCCTGCGCTAAAGCGACTCCTTCTTCCGACTGTAAATAAACGCCTAAGGAATCTTCCTCGGTCGCATCTTGTGATGAAATCGTTAGAGTAAGTGTGTCTCCGGCCACAACCTGCGTATTCGGCATCGGTATGCCAAACACACCTTCCATCGGCAATTTATCGGCATTAAACACATTGGTCGCCACTATGTTTCCGGAAGAATCGCTTACTGTAGCCGTATATTCCGCCCTGTTTATGCGTTCGTATGTATTAAAATACACTTGCATTCCTTTTATAGTTCCGTCTTGTACCTGTATGACCTGCGAAACCTCTTGCCCTGCCAATATTTCGTTGCTATCCCCGACAATTGCGGAAGAAGACACCCCCACAAATTGTGTACGCGGAATAAACATAAACACATATACGCTTATTAGAACAGCAAAAATCACCATCAATAACAGACGGTGTTTTAATCCTTTTTTTTCGGGTATGAATGCCGCTTTTATTTTGGTGCACAATTTATTTCCAACTTTTGATTGTGTGGAATTATCAATAGACTTTGATGTTTTAAGTTGTTCTTTTTTCATATCATTTCCCTTAATTAAAGACTGAATAATTATACCACCAACAAATAAAACTGTCAAACATACCGCCTACACAAACAAAACGGGCAAAGCCACCTAAACAGCATTGCCCGCATAATTTTATTGTTATGAAGCCGATACGGCACCGTCACCCATAAGCACTCCCATAGTTTCACTGCCTATCATGCCGTCAACGGTTAAACCGTTTTTCTCCTGAAACGCTTCTACCGCCGCAACCGTGTCTGTGCCGTAATACCCGGTGGCCTTATCCAAATATCCTAATTCCTGTAACCTTTCTTGCACGCTTGTGACTTCGTCGCCTTCAGATTCTTCTTTTAACACACCCGAACTTGAAGATTCTGCCTCGCCGTCATCTTCGGTGTCGCTCGGCTCTTGCGGAACCGCACTCGCTATGACAGCACCTTCACTATCCGGTTCTACTATTGTTTCCGGCACAACATCGGGCGCTAACGTCGGCTGTGGCGTTGCACTCGCAAGCTCTTCGGGCGCAACAGTCGGCAATGGCGCCTGTGTTGCAACCTCTGCTTCATCCGTATCGCTTGTACAAGCCATAAATAAGACGCAACACAACACCGCCACTACTATTAAACAAACTGTTTTCACAATATTTTTCATGCTTTAACCTCTATTTTCTTTTTTATATATCAAGGTAATTTTTTTTACCCTATAACCTTTGCTTTTACGATGCGGCAACAAACTCAAACTGCTCTGCTATGTTTTGCATCTGCTTTTGTAAAACAATATAGGCCGAAATAACGTCGGTACTGCCCTCATTGTTTTCTTTCATGTCGGTGTAACCGTAATAAACATTGCCGTCTATGGTGTCGTATTGCTCATTATACAACAGATGGTCTGTTAACTCTTCTGCCACATCATCATTGTATATCCCTTGGCCGATATATAACGAAACGTCTAAATCGCCGACGGCCGCCACCCACCAGTCAACCAAAGTTTTGTAGTCTGCCGCTTCATGCCCTATAATCCAATATATTTGAGGCACAATATAGTCGACATAACCTTCGTTTATCCACGTAATAGGATCACATGCCATAGAATAGTAAGATTCATTCCCCGAAGTTTTAGAACCGTTCGGATCGGAACTTTCATTCTTCCAAATCCCAAAAGGACTGATACCAAATTCGACTTCGTCGTTTATTTCATCTATGGCTTCGCCCACTCTCCTGACCATATCATTAACACTTTCTCTGCGCAAATTGTCTTCCGTGCCGTCCCTTTGCTCCCCTTCCGAAAGCGGATACCCGCTCGGGTAGAAATAATCGTCAAAGTGAATTCCGTCTACGTCATAGTTTTGCACAATTTCCGAAACCACATCAACCACATGCGCCTTTACTTCTTCATTGAGAGGATCAAAATACCACCCGTCTTCATACGCAAACACCCAATCGGGGTTTAATTGCGCCGGATGATCGCTTGTTAAGTCTTCAATTTCTTTTTCGTCCGCCGAATGCGTTACCCTGTACGGATTAACCCACGCATGCAACTCCAACCCTCTTTCGTGCGCACTGTTTATCATATATTCTAAAGGGTCATAGCCCGGGTCTTTTCCCTGCACACCCGTCAGCACGTCAGACCACGGATAGATTTCCGATTCATACAAGGCATCTGCCGTTGGGCACACTTGCACAATTACAGTGTTTAACCCCCACGAAACGGCATTATCCATAATTTCGTCTATCTCGGATTTTTGTACCTCGGCATTATTTTGAACCAGAGGGAAGTCTATGTTTAACACACTCGCCACCCACACGGCGTTCATTTGCTCTTCTTGCTCGCCTGCCGCCTGTGTCGGCAAAGCAATTGCCATACACAAAACCATAGACAATAATATTAAAATAAATCTCTTTGCTTTCAATTACTTCTCTCCAAAAAATTTCTAATGCTTATAAATAAGCATTCTTTTTGCAAGTTCTTTCCAATTATGCGAAAACACCGAATGCTGTATGCTTTTAATTTCCTTATTTTCTAAATACTCTTTTTCGTTGTCTAAAAAACTTCCGTATACCTCTTTGTCTTTTTCTCTCACAACAGCCGTTATGGGCGGCATTTTCAATTCAATACATTTTGCACCCAATTCGTTCAAATAATTACGCAAACTTCTCTCGGATATGCCCATACGTGCGGCTAAACCCTCATAGCTTACCAATCTGTTTGGATTTGAATATATATTAGCAATAATGTACTTTGCTATGTTAGCATATATCGAAGTAAACTGTACTTTTCCATTACAAAACATTCCCAAAACGTTAACCCTCCATATAATAGGTTACAGCTCGAACATAATTACCCAACTAAATTTAAACGAGCTTATACTTTATTATACCACATTTGTCATAATTGTAACAAATATTGAATATTTGTTTACATTTTCATCGGTTGCCTTACCTTTTAACTTTATATTTAAGGCCTTACATGCCGCATATATAAAAAACTTGCAACTAAGTCGCAAGTTTTTTTGTAAGGCACTAAAAATGAATATTTGTATTTGTTATTTGAATATTAATTTATTTTACAACTCTTTCAAGCAAGCCTTGGAAAGCACATCCATGACGAGCCTCGTCCTTAGCCATTTCATGAACTGTGTCGTGAATAGCGTCGTATCCTAATTCTTTTGCACGTTTTGCAAGTGCTATTTTACCTGCTGTTGCACCACATTCTGCATCTGCACGCAATGTAAGATTTTTCTTTGTGTCCGCAAAAACAACTTCGCCTAAAAGCTCTGCAAATTTAGCAGCATGTTCAGCTTCTTCAAATGCAATACGTTTGTAAGCTTCGCCGATTTCAGGATAACCTTCACGATCAGCCTGGCGAGACATTGCCAAATACATACCAACTTCTGTACATTCGCCCATAAAGTTTTCTCTCAAACCTTTAACAACTTCTTCGTCTAAACCTTCGGCAATTCCGATTCTATGTTCGTCGGCCCATGCCCTTGCGCCACCTTTTACTTCGTCAAAACGTTCGCTTGTTGCACCACATTGCGGACATTTGTCGGGCGCTTGACCTTCTACCGTGTAACCACATACTGAACAGACATACTTTACCATAATAATTCTCCTCCAAATTTTTACTGTTTTTACTCGAACACTCTTTTGCATTCGGCATTTTTATTTTTATTAAAATTGGTTATCTCTAACTCAACTTTTCTATATTATATACCATATAATCTCATTTGTAAATAGGATTAATAATAATTATTAATCTTTTTTTACTTTTTTTCGGAACTTTTTTTATTTTTAAACGTCTAACCTGTGTATGAAACAAAAAAAGCACTTACTACATATAAAACAGGAGGCCCTTTTATGAAAAAAATCATCACACTGACATTATGTATCTTATTGTCGATAAGCCTTATGGCTTGCTCCGCCCAAACGTATGACACTTCTTCTTCAGAAGGAGCGTACGCATACGACGTTGCGCCACAAGAGGCACCGGCAGCGGCAGAATCATATTCTTACGATTATGACTACGATTACGAATATGAAGAAACCGGCGAAATGTCCGAGGAGGCAATTTCGGGCGGAATAGGAGACCTACCCAACAACGACATCATAGACACAAACCGTAAATTAATTTATTCTTCTAATTTCACAATGCAAACACAAAACTATGACGAGGATTATGCCACCATAAAGAATACACTTTCTTCCTTGGGCGGTTATGTAGAAAACGAATCTACCTGGTCAGACATAGGCGAATATTCTACGCTGCGTCACTCAGACTTATCTCTACGCATCCCGACAGAAAATTACAACGAATTTTTAGATACAATATCGGGAGTTGGCACTATTGTAGATAAGCAATTATACACCGACGACGTTTCCGACCAATATTTTGACACCGAATCACGAATAGAAATATTAGAAGCACGACAAGAACGCCTTATGGAATATCTTGAAACTGCAGTAAAAATTGAAGACATAATAGAATTAGAAGCAGAGCTTTCAGAGGTGTTATACGAATTAGACGTATTAAAAGGTCAAAACAAGGGAATAGACCAAATGGTAGATTATGCTCAGGTAAGCATATCAATATCAGAGGTGCTGACACCCACCACCTCGCAAAACAACAATGTTCCACCCTTAAACGAACGTGCATCGAACGCTTATCAGGTTTCTGTCGAAAATGTTAAACAGTTTTTTGAAAACTTTGCCGTAGTTATGGCTGCCTTAGCACCGGTGCTTATAATCTTACTTATAATAGTAGTAATAATATTGATTGCTGTGAAACTAATTTTAAAAGCAGTCAAAAAATATAGGGTAAAACACCCTAAAGAAAAATAGACAGTTACCCTACCTTTTCACAAAGCTGCTTTGTTTCGGCAAGCCGAAAGCCATAAAACTTTTGGTTAGCCGCACAAAGCGGCTATTTTTTATCTATTAATATGTTTGAAATATATATGTACAAAAATACGGCACACCTCACCCAAGGTATGCCGCATACAAAAACCGTTTATTTATTATTATATACTATGAATATTATCGAGCGGCCAAATAACAAACATTGCATGGCCGATTATTGCATCATGAGGAATAGCACCAACATTTAGTGCACGGCTGTCAAGCGAATGCCCCCGATTATCACCCATCACAAACACGTGCCCCTCCGGCACAATTGTCTGAGGAAAGTCTATATATTCTTCGGGATTGATGTAGTTTTCGGGGTACGCCTCACCGTTTATATACAATACGCTGTCCGAAACTTCTATGGTATCACCCGGCAAGCCGATAACACGTTTAACATACGTTCCCACGTGGGGATCGGGGTATTCTACTATAATAATGTCTCCCCTATCCGGCAAGCCACCATACCGTGTTACTTTTTCAACGGCTAACCGTTCGCCATGGTTTAGCGTCGGATACATAGAGTCTCCGTCTACCAAAATTATTTCAAACAAAAACGCCCGAACAAGCAACGCTACAACAATGGCAATAGAAATAGAAATCAACCACCCCAAAGCCTCTTGCTTTTTATTGCGTTTTTTTGTCCGAGAAACTTTCGGCGCACGAACCTCTCTGCCGTAAGCATCGTAGGAAGGTATTTCGTATTTACCGTTCATCGAACCGGTGTTCACATCTTTTGTTTCTTCGTTTTCTTCGGAAAAATCCTCTTCTTCCAAATAATTATTATCTTCAGCAAACTCGTCTGTCGGGTTTATTGCTTTTTCGGTGTTTTGTCGCGCACCTTCTTCTTCACCAAAGTTATTAACTCTTCTCGCGTAAGTAGAATTTTTTTCAGAATCCATAAATATACCTATCAATATAGCAAACCGATGTCTGCACTTTTATAAAAAAACATCGGGCTATTATACTTTCATATTTAATATTGCGTCATTACCCGCCGCAATTTATTTCCTATTGTATATAAATATTATACCACAAATATAACAAAATAAAACATCAAACTTTTTTTGGAAAATGTTTGAAATTGAAAATAATTGTGTTTTATGCTACTATGTTAAAGGTAAACATCAAAAAATAAGGAGTAGTATTATGTTAGAAATAAGAAATATATCTAAAACATATCGTGGCGGAAAAGTAGCGGTAGATAATTTAAGCCTTAGCGTTAATTCAGGCGACTTATTCGGTTTCATCGGACATAACGGCGCCGGGAAAACAACTACCATTAAATCTGTCGTGGGCATTATGGATTTTGATAACGGCGAAATAACAATAGACGGAAATTCTGTTGTTAAAAACCCGGTAGGATGCAAGCAAATAACGGCATACATTCCCGACAATCCCGATTTATACGAACATTTAACCGGCATACAGTTTATTGAATTTATTGCCGACATGTACTCTGTTCCTCGAAAAGAAAGAAAAGATAGAATAAAAAAATATGCCGACGCCTTTGAAATAACTTCAAATTTAGGCAATGTAATAAGCTCTTATTCTCACGGTATGAAGCAAAAAATTGCGGTTATCGCCGCCTTTATTCACCAACCAAAATTGTTGGTGTTAGACGAACCATTCGTTGGGCTCGACCCAAAAGCGGCACATGTGCTGAAAGGGTTCATGAGCGAGCTTTGCGAAAATGGCGGAGCAATCTTCTTTTCTACACACGTGCTTGACGTTGCCGAAAAAATTTGCAACAAAGTTGCGATAATAAAAGACGGTAAATTAATAGCCTCCGGCACAATGCAAGAAGTACGTGGAAACGAAAGCTTAGAATCTGCATTTTTGGAGTTGACCGAAGATGAAAAATAAAAATTTTACGCTGTTTAAAATGCAAGTCATATCACCATTTTTCATTAAGGGTGAGGAAAAAAAGAAAAAAAGTACGTTTGGTTCTACTTTATCCTCAAACAAGCCCGGCACACTCAGATCACAACCGGTGGTAGACAAAACAAAGGCTCCTAATATGGCAGGGAGGATAATTGGCATAACCTTGCTTATGTCTGTAATCGCCATAGTACCCTTCATGCTTTTTGCCATGATGGGGTCGGTACTCGCCGATTTTGGTCAGATTATTGTAATTCCGGCAATCGCAATGATCATTTCAAGTTTAGTAACACTCTTCACGTCTATTTTCAAGGTAAACGGATTGCTTTTTGCGTTTCGTGAATACGACATGGTTATGGTATTGCCTGTTAAAACAAGCACAATAGTTGCAAACCGTATGCTTATGCTATATGGTCTTAATATGTTTTTTTGTTTGATAATTATGGTACCCGCCCTAATCGTATACGGGTTATTTGAACCGCCGACATTTTCATTTATGGCAATGTATATTACAGGAATACTTATAACTCCATTAATACCCGTTGTTATCGCCTCGGTAATCGGCACATTCATTGCAATGGCGGCGGCAAAGGTTAAACGCAAGGCAGGTATGCAAATTATTTTCACCGGGCTTATTATGGTTGTATGGATGTTCTTTTCATTTAATATGGACAGCGCCGCAGAACAACTTGCATTGCACGGGCAACAAATTATAGATTCAATAAGCAGCATATACATTCCCGGTGGCTGGTTTATCGGCGCACTTCAAACAAATAGCATACTTGATTTTGCTTTGTTTGTGGGCATCTCAATTTTGGCTTTCCTTATATTTGCCGGCATCGTGGGCAAAAATTATCGAAAAATAAATTCGATAATCACAACGGTTCAAACAAAATCCAACTACAAATTAAACACAATAAAATCAAGAGGGGCAAAAACGGCTTTGTTTCACAAAGAATGGAAGCGCTTTTCTTCTTCGGCACCCTATGTGCTAAATTCGGGAATGAGCGTAGTATTCTTAACAATAATTTCGGTTGTCATTGCAATTTTTGGGCAAGAAACGGCACTTTCATTAGTAGGCATAGATTTAAGCAATTTGCCGGCACCTGTTTTATTTGTAATACCGTTTGGAATATCTTTGTTTGTGGCAATTACCTGCACAACCTGTGCTTCAATATCGCTCGAAGGCAAAAATTTGTGGATACTGAAATCTTGCCCGATTAACACTAAAGATATTTTGCTATCAAAGGTAAAACTCAACATCGTTATCATACTGATCGCAATAATAATAAATTCGACACTGCTAAACATTGCTTTTGCGCCGTCGCTTGATGTAGTATTAATGATGTATATAACACCGCTTATGTATGGCATATTTACTTCTTTGTTCGGTCTAAAGCTAAACCTTGCCCTCCCCAAGTTCGAATGGGGTTCAGAGGTGCAGGTGATTAAGCAAAGCGCACCCGGTCTTATTGCTGTGCTTGTCGGAATGGCCATTGTAATCGTGCCCGCCATCATAATGTTGACATTACTGAATTCGGTTGTCATATACGCAACCACGGCAGCACTTGCGGTTATTTCGGCACTCTTATATAAAAACATAGTAACAAAAGGTGTACAAAAATTCGAATCATTTTAAATATAATTATTAGGAGGTAAAAAAATGGTAGACGAAAGAATAAAAAAATTGTGTAACTCACTGGTGAATTACTCTTGCAACGTTCAAACGGGCGACAAAGTTTTGATAGATGTTTTAGGATGCGACGACGCCCTAACACAACAGCTTATTAAAGAGGTTTATGCGGCAGGCGGTTTGCCTTATGTTAGCACTCCCCATCCAAAAATTTTGCGTGAATGGCTTATGCAAGCATCGAAAGAACAAATTGAAGACATAACAAAGTGGGAAAGCGCACGCATGAAAGAAATGAAGGCTTATATTGCTTTTCGAGGTGGTCACAACGCAGTAGAAATGACAGACGTTCCTTCGGATAAAATGGAAATGTATCAATCTATATATGCAAAAGAGGTGCATCATAACTTGCGTGTTAAAAACACTAATTGGGTGGTGCTTCGCTATCCGACTTCCGCAATGGCGCAACAAGCGGGCATGAGTACCGAAGCTTTTGAAAATTTCTATTTTGATGTATGCAACATGGATTACAAGAAAATGTCGGTGGCAATGGACGCCATGAAATCTCTTATGGAGCGAACAGACAAAGTACGCATAGTAGGCAAAGGCACCGATCTTTCTTTTTCGATCAAAGGTATAGGCGCCGTTAAGTGCGACGGCCACATGAACATCCCCGATGGCGAAATATATTCCGCTCCCGTAAGAGACAGTGTAAACGGCACAATAACCTACAACACACCGTCTATCAACAGAGGCTTTAAATACGAAGACGTGAGCCTAACTTTTAAAGATGGCAAAATAATCTCTGCCACCGCAAACGACACGGCACGCATCAACAAAGTATTCGATATAGACGAAGGTGCACGCTATGTAGGCGAATTTGCGCTCGGTGTAAACCCCTACATAACACGTTCAATGGGCGACATTTTGTTCGACGAGAAAATTTCGGGAAGTTTGCATTTCACTCCCGGTTCCTGCTACGAAGATGCAAACAACGGCAACGAAAGCGCACTTCATTGGGATTTGGTTTTGGTGCAAACAGAAGAAATGGGCGGAGGCGAAATTTATTTTGACGACGTTTTAATAAGAAAAGACGGCCTTTTTGTGACAGACGAATTGTTGCCGCTTAACCCTAAAAACCTTATGGACTAAACCTCCTTGGGCAGGAAAACAAATAGATTCAACTTAAAAAAGTTGGTTGAGCAAAAATTTAACTCAATCAACTTTTTATTTATCTTGCAAATAACACCGATAATTTACTTAGTATTACAGTATCTTATTTAACATAGTTAACCAGCTCTCCAACACTTTCAATAACTATCTTAATTTCGTCTCCGCTTTGCATTTGGCCTATGCCACACGGAGTACCTGTGGTAATAATATCCCCCGGTAGCAAAGTCATAAAACCACTAATGTACTCCACCAACTCGCAAGTATTAAAAATCATATCTGCAGTTGTGTCGTCTTGCACTACCTTCCCATTAAGAACCGCTTGTATGCGTAAGTTATCACCATCTATATTTCTCTTGATGTATGGACCAAAAGGCGCAAAAGTATCGAAACCTTTGCATCTCGCCCACTGCTTTGTAGCCTCTTGCAAATCTCTTGCGGTAACATCGTTCATGCAAGTATAACCAAAAATATAGCCGGCGGCATTCTCTTTTTTTACTTTTGAACACTTTTTGCCTATCACAATCGCAAGTTCCGCTTCATACTCAAGTTGCTTGCTTTCGTCCGGACACACAATTTTCTCGAATGGATTGATTATCGCACTAACAAATTTAGAAAAAATTACCGGCTCTGTTTGCACCTCCATGCCCAATTCCTTGGCATGTTTTTTGTAGTTAAGCCCCACCGCGACAATATTATTAGGTTTGGTAGGTGCCAAAAGCTTTGTATCGGCGAGCGCTACTTCCTTCCCGCTAAAAACTATTTTTTCAAACGGCTCACATTCAATAATGGCAACCTTATCATTTTTTAGTTGTCCGTAAAATATTTTATTTTCAAACTCTACTCTGCAAATTTTCAACTTTTTTTACCTCGTTTTTCACCTAAACACTTAAACTGTGTTCAACCTTTATCTACATCATAGTTTAATAGTGCATACAATTTAAATATAGATTCTGCCAGAAAAGCCAAGTCCGATTTGCAAGTTTCTTTAACAACTTCAAAAGGAACCTCCGGCCGACTCGTCTGAAAAATCGCCGTTATGCCCGCCTCGTACAAAGCCTCTAATTCTTCTTTTTCATTTGTAGCAAGGCCGACAATTGCCAAAACCGGCACAGATTTTTCTTTCGCACGCAAAGAAACTCCTACCGGAACCTTGCCGTTAATGCTTTGCCCATCTAACTTGCCTTCGCCCGTCACAACCAAGTCCGCGCCTTTCAATTTGCTATCAAAATCTGCAGTTTTTAGAATTAAATCTATTCCTATTTTCAATTCTACATTTAAAAACGATTTTAACGACAAGCAAATTCCGCCCGCCGCACCCATGCCCGGCTCGTCTTTTAAATCTACACCCGTGTGTGCCGATAAAATTTTATTCAAATGCAAAAGCCCGTCGTCTAAAAACTCAACCTCTTGTTCGTTCGCCCCCTTTTGCGCAGAGAACACATGCGCCGCACCGTTTTTACCCGCAAGTGGGTTTAAAACATCACACGCAACCACAATTTCAACATTGCGCAGTTCTTTATTCAGTCCAACGTCTGAAACTTTCGCAATCTTGGGTAACCCTGCACCGTTTAGCGTAACTTCATTGCCCTTCGCATCTAAGAACCGTACGCCAAGCGCACTAAGCGCTCCTATGCCACCGTCGGTCGTTGCACTGCCACCTATCCCCAAAATTATGCGTCTGCAACCTTCTTTCACCGCATGAGAAATAAGCTCTCCGGTTCCGTACGTTGTAGCCAAAAGAGGTTTCTTTTCACCCTCAACCAACGGCAATCCACTTGCCGCCGCCATCTCAACAACAGCCGTTTCGTTGTCTTTTAGTATTCCATATTCCGCCATAACTTTTTGCCCGAGCGGTCCACTTACGCCAACACTTTTCCTTGTGCCCCCTACGCTTTGCAAATACGCATCAACAGTGCCCTCGCCACCGTCTGCAATCGGGAGTTTTATAACTTCTGTGTTAGGCATATACTTCTTTATCGCACTTCCTATCACATCGCAAACTTCTATTGAACTCATAGTCCCCTTAAAAGAATCGGGAGCAATAATAATTTTTTTTGCTTTTCTCATAGTATTAGCCTATCCACCTCTTTGCAAAAAAGTTTAAACACAAGGTTGCTATACTACCATTAACCACAACAACCTCATGCAAAATACATACTGATATGCCGTTTTATTTTATATGGATGTTTTCTATTCTTTTTCACAATATATAACGGCTTAATTTAATATTGACCTAAGCCTAAAGTCGACACATATTTTTTTTAATATTATTGTATTGTTTAAACACTCCACTGCAAAAGTTTTGATAAAAACGCTTGCAACTCGGGCGTCTTTGGATTAGCGAAAACTTGTTTGCTTTCGCCATATTCCGCAATTCTACCCTCGTGCATAAAGGCAACTTTTTCACACGTATGCAACGCAAAACCCATTTCGTGCGTTGCTATAATGAAAGATAAATTTTCTTCTTTAAGTTCATTAATTATGTTTAACACTTCTATCGTATATTCGGGATCGAGCGCAGAAGTTGGCTCGTCCAACAACAAAACCTTTGGTTTTGGTGCTATTGCACGTGCTATTGCAACCCTTTGTTTTTGCCCTCCCGACATCTGTGACGGCAATTTATCTGCCTGCTCTGCAAGGCCGAAACGCAAAAGCAACTCTTCCGCCCGCAGTTGTGCATCTGCTTGTGCCATGCCATGAACTTGTTCTAACGGCAGTGTAATATTCTTTTTTGCACTTAGATGAGAAAAAAGCCCTCCTTGCTGAAAAACAAACCCTATGTGTTTTCTGTAAGCAGATGTGTCTTCTACCAATACATCGTCTATGTATGCGCTACCTTCATTCGCAAGAAGTAACCCACCAAGTATTCTAAGCAACGTAGATTTCCCACACCCCGACCGTCCGATAATCGCCAAAGTGCTTACGGTATCATTTAATTCGACATTCTTTAGCACGTCGACATTAAAACTTTTACAAAGTCCGCTAACTTCTATTTTCAAAAGAATACCTCCTCTCTAAACGCTTGCTCACAAAGAAT
>CAYJNC010000003.1:0-25760 GCA_964371185.1 uncultured Christensenellaceae bacterium | reverse complement strand
CTACCCCAACTATTGACATAGAGCCCTTTTTTTCCTCTACCCCAAACTATTGACAGAGAGCTTTATTTTCTTTCCTAAAGCGTACAACTCCGGTTTTATCTAAGGCTACCATAATTACCGGGATAAGTACTAATTGGATAATTATGCCGGGAATTGCATTTACAAACGCACCTGCTATAAACATTTGGAAGCTGAAAACTTCTCCACCGATTCCAAGCAGCAACACTTGCGCAACACCCCAAACAACACGCCCTAAAATCATCGCTGTAATAATACACTTGTACAAAGCTACTACGCATTGCCATTTTGAACGAGAGTAAAGTAATCCTACCACCAAACCATATGTGGCGAGTTCAAAAGCCATCGCTAAACCGGTCGGCATAATCGGTGGCATGCCAAATAGCGCATAGCGTAAAAGCGGTAAAATGAATCCCACCGCTAAACCATATTTCCACCCGCAGATAAGGCCGCATAACAACACCGGTAGGTGCATAGGCAATAACATATTACCTATTTGCGGTATTTGACCCGTCAGAAAGGGTAATAGCAACCCTATTGCTAAAAACATACCTGCTAATGATAAATTTTTTGTTGTATTTCTATTCATATATGTCCCCTTTATTTCTTCTATCTTAAACATCCTACTTTTTCAGCGTGATTATTTTTGTTTGACCTTCTGTAATTACAGTATCAAACACTATCCTGTTACCCGATTTAAAATCAACTGCTTCATCTTCACTGTTATCATAAACACTCGAGATGTTTATATCCGCGTGGCTGATTGTAATAGTTTTCTTCTTATCATTAAAGAACGATTCTCTCATGGCTTTTTTCACACTATTAGTAATAATCAACATTTCCTTATCTTCATAAGAAAGGGAATGCACGTCTATCTCTCGCGCCTCTTTGCCGTCATAATCTACAACAATATCGGGCAAACAATCTACTTCGTTTTCAAAGATGTCTTTAATTAAACATAAGCCCTCTTCAAAATAAGCGTTTCCTATATGTGAACCAATATAAATCGCTTTTCCCTTTCCAAAGCTATTTTTAACAATTGCGGGTTTTCCATCATCGAAAGTTCCTAATACTTCTCCGCATGTTACTTCAATATCTTCTTTGTGATGAATACCCAAATATGCAGATTGTTTATATGTAATTGTTGGGCTTTGCTCGCAATACACTTCAACTACCTTCATTCCAAACATATCCGGCAACTCATACGACGGCATATGTCTTGAATACCAGCCATGCTCTTCCATGAAGCTAAACCTTGCACCTGCAATAAAAGTGCCACCTTCGCTTACATAGTCTGCAATCTGTTCGGAAAGTTCTTTTTGTACCACCGCAAGCAAGGGAGCATAAACAACTTCATAATTCTTAACATACCCATTCCTAAAGTGCTCTAAAGTAATGAAATCTATTTCATAGCCTAAATCATGAATGGCTGAATAAACGCCTCTTAATTCTTTTACCAAAAACTTCTCTTGCCCTACGCCATTAAACACAATATGGTTTTCTTTTGACACCAACAAGGCAATTTTACCTCTTTTTGTGTTAGAATTATTAATAAATTCAGCGTTTTCTTCAGCAAAATCGGAAACAACTCGCACTGCATCTGTACGCTGAGTTTTCTCGCCCTCAAGCCCTATGGTGCCACCAAAATGAAGCGGTTGGAATTCATACTCCTTAAACAATTGATACATTACCGTTTTAGCGTCATGCCCAATTGCTTCCATTTGATAACGAATCATATCTTGATAAGTAGTAGTATATTCGGGTCCTAATATCCACCCACCTATCGGGCCGGCTTCCGTTTCTGCCAACAAATAATTCTTATTAAGCGGTTTAGAGACACTCCTTGCATGATCCAAAGCCATAGACGCATATTCCGGCCTTGTTTCTAACTTGTTATGGCTACTTGGGTAAACATCATATCCAATAATATCAACTTCTTTTGCCAATTCAAATTGATCTATACACGTCATAACATTCAACGCATCATATTCTTGCATGTAAAAAATATTGACTGTTGTGAAATGTTCAGTATCTAAGGATTTTATTATCTTATTCTCTCTTCTTACTTGATTGGTAATCACATCCATTTGAAACAGTCTCCAGTCAAGCCATCTTGTAACAGATGCCCAAGCGGTAGGCTTTGCATAAGGAGGCTCTACCTGCTCCCAATCTGTATGATATACATTTGTAGCACTCCATCTCCACGCATGGTTTAGATTCTGCAACGTTTTATACTTATTCTTAACCCATTTTCTATACTCACTCTTACAATGATCACAATAACAATATACTTCAATATCACCGTTTCCAAGCGGCACAAACGGGTATCCGATTTCATTGTTGATTTGGTAGGCTAATAACGATTTATGATTTTTGAAATACTTTATAAGGTTTTCTAAATAAGACGCATGTCTTTCAATGAATGTAGGATTGTTATAGCACGCCCAACCATAAGAAGTGTTTACCGGATAACGCTTGCCGTTTGAGCTGAGTATATTAACATTCTCGTCCATTTGATGCAACCAATACGGAGGCGATGCCGAACCACTTCCAAGTAATATTTTAATGTCATATTGTTCGCAAACATCAAAGAATTTTTCAAGCTCAGCAAACCTAAACTCTCCCGGACGAATCTCTAACTGATCCCAACCATTAAAAATTTCTGCCGTACGAACATAGTTTATTCCCAGGTCTTTCATCGTTTTTAAATCTTGATGCCATACATCTATTCCATCTTCCATAAGGGGGTAATAGCTTGCCCCATGCAAAAATTGTTCCATATTTTCCTCCGTCAGTATAACTGTTCATCTATAATTATAATTACATTTTGTTCTCGCTACCACATATATTAATTATTTTTTCAATTTCACGCATCATAGACTGTCTTCCCTTTTCAATATAACTCATCATGTAAGAATCGGGTTTGCTATTGATTTCGCTCAGAATGCCTTTTGTAAATTCATGGTCAACGGCCGTGAAAAAGTTTATCTTAACAATACCTCTTTTAATTGCATTATGCAAATCTTTTTCATTCAAACCGGAAGCGCCGTGCATAACCAAAGGTATTTTGGTCGCATCATAAATCTGCTCTAAAATATCTAAGTTCAACATGGGTACACCTTTGTAAAATCCATGCGCATTGCCTATGCTTACCGCCAAACAATCCACATTCGTTTCTTGCACAAACCGCAAAGCTTCTTTTGGGTCAGTATAAAAAGATTCAGCATCTGAACTTCCCCCACCTTCTTGCCCCGCAAGTCTTCCTATTTCTCCCTCAAGTGTTACATTTTCACCCGATATCTTTCGTGCAATTTGTGTTTTTCGTATATTCTCATCAGTTTCATATCCCGAACCATCAAACATAACGGAAGAAAAACCCGCATCTACCGCATAATGCAGTTGCTCTTCATTCTCACCGTGATCTAAATGAATCGCAAACCTAACATCATACACTTTTGCACTTGCAAGAACCAAATCAACAAAATATCTATAGCTTATATTTTGCATTTTTAGCTGAATCGGAGCAATCTGAACAATAACCGGCGCTTTCATTTTTTCCGCTACTTCAAACAACCCATTGACCGTCTCCATATTACTGACGTTAATTGCCGGAATAGCATATTTACCTTTCTCACCTTCCAATAATAAATCTATCATTCGTTCCATTTACATACCTACCTATCTGAATTAGGCAAAAATTACTAATCATAATCAACTAATTCGAAGACTTTTTTGGCATTAATTATGCCTTGTTTAGCGGCATATTGCCCGCTCGTATGAATGTCTCTCCATATCATACACCCATTACCCACCTCGCACTCGGCGGAAACAAAATATTCTCCGCCTATCCACCTATCATAATTTATTTCCTTTAAGGCCAAGGCAACTTTTTTCCAATCAACCTGACCCGTCAGAGGAATCCCTCGAGTGTTCTCGCTGAAATGTATGTAGTGCAGATAATCTTTAGCCGATACTATTGCATCATAAATATCATTTTCCTCTATATGCGCATGGAAAGTATCCATATGCAACTTTATATTACCTACATTAATATCCCTAAGCAGCTCTAACCCTTCACTAACCGTATTAATCACCGAGGTTTCAAATCTGTTAAGAACTTCCATACAAATTGTGACATTGCTTTTTTCAGCATATTCGGCAACAGAGCGCAAAGATTCACAAATATTGTTTCTATCTATCTCGCTTTTGGGTTTTATCATGCCCCACGGCGCGTAAGTTACACCACCCAGTTGATCGGAGCCCAAAACTTCACAACAATCTATACATTTCTTCAAATGCGCCTCGCCTTGTTTACGTACATTAATATCTTGCGAAGAAATATCGGTTAGTTTGCCTAACCCTGTTCCGCAAATTGCTTCCATTTCATATTCGTCTAAAGTCTTTTTAAGTTCTACCACATTCAATTCATATGGGTTCATCAACGGAATTTCCACACCGTCATATCCAAACTCTTTTGCCATTCTAATATACTTATTTAAATCTTCCTGCCAAACAGTTGTAAATGTAGATAGATGTATTGCGTATTTCATTTTTTCATTCTCCGATTATACAGTTTTAACATTCCCCAACATTTCAAAGAACAGTTCATTGAACTTATTAAGATCTTTAATGTTTAGTGGTATATCCATAGGGTTCACTTTTTCACCCTCGGTTTTTGGCGGCAACAACAACGCCTTTTGCAAATTTTCTTCGTTTATCGCCACATTAACTGTTTCCGTTTCAAATATTTCAGGGTTAGTAATGTAAATAGCGGGCACAACATCCCAGTTATAAAATTTTCTACCCAGTCCATACCATTCGTCGTTAAGATCAAGCCAGTAATCTAAAGACGGCAATAAATATTCGCTCAGATGGTTGTTAAAAGCCTTAACTCTCTCGTACTCTTCTTCGGCAAATATTGCCTGTAGAGTAGTTTGCGAAGACAAAACAGAAATATTTTTGCCTTTTTCAAGCACGCAATAGCTTGCCTCGTAATCAATTGAGAAATTCAATTCCTTACAACTAACACCGTTAATAAATAATTCTTCTGTTAATCCACCCATCAATACCAACCTTTTAACCTTGTCAAAAAACGAATTATCTTTTAAATATGCACCATATAAATTTGTGGTAGCACCCAAGCCCAGTATTGTAATCTCGCCCGGATTTTCATTAACAGCATCTACCAAAAAGTCTACCGCCGCCGAATCTAACGGGCGGGGATATCTGCTTCCTTTATACAGCGGAGTTGTGATATTAAGGTCTGAAAACATTTTTTGCGTATTTCCGTATACTACTTCTAATCTGTTGTTTCCATGGGTTGTGGTTGCACCCAATAAGTCTACATTTGGATGCCCATACATATATAGAAACGTTAATCCATCATCTACATCGCAGCCTAAAACACCCATCGTATTATCAAAATCTATTATTACTTTTTCCATAATTTCACCCTTCTTTATCCTTCAAACGGTACGGCCCACAAACGCTCTACTTGCGGTTTAAAAGAAATTGTATCGCCTTCCAAGAATCGTGCCGAAGCATCTAATACAATTTGGAATTCCTGTCCTAATACATCTACCGTATAGCGAACGTTAAGCCCCATAAAGATCCTCACCTTGACAGTTCCTTTTAACGCATCTTTATCGTCTGAAAGTTCAACACACTCTGCACGCATGGGTATATATACTTTTCTATTGTCTTCTTCTAAAAGCTGTGGTAAGAAGAAATCTCCGAATTTTGTATGAATGGTTTTCTTTTCCTGTTGTCCCTCTATGAAGTTCGGGCAACCGAAGAAGTCTGCAATTCTTTTGCTTTTTGGCTGATTGTAAAATTTCTCGGGTTCATCAAACTGTTGCAATTTCCCGTCAAACATCAACGCAACTCTATCAGCTAACATAACCGCTTCTTCTTGGTCATGTGTAACTACTATTGTTGTAATGCCCATTTCTTGTTGCATTGTTTTAATTAAAGTTCTCATTTCAATACGCAACTCGGCATCAAGCGCACTTAAAGGTTCATCTAACAAAAATACCTTAGGGTTAATCGCCAATGCACGCGCCAAAGAAATCCTTTGTTCTTGTCCACCCGAAAGTTGACCGGGTCTTCTTTTGCTATACCCATCAAGCTTAACCCTTTCAAGTAATTGGTTAGCTTTATTAAGTCTTGTCTTCTTGTCAACCTTTTGCATCTTAAGCCCAAACGCAACATTTTCTTCTACCGTCATATTCGGGAAAAGCAATGGTTTTTGGAATACCATAGACATACATCTTTTTTCGGGAGGTATACGAATAATACTTTCGTCATTAATAAATATATCTCCTTCTGTCAACGTTTCAAGCCCTGCAATCATTTTTAATGTGGTAGTTTTTCCACATCCCGAGGGTCCTAAAAATGCTATTAATTCACCCGGTTCAGCACGAAGATTAAAATCTTTTACGCTCGGTTCTTTTGTGCCGGGATATTGTTTTACTACATGTTTTAATTCTAATCTAATCAATTTCTTATCGCTCCTTTTTTCCGGATAAAAATTTAGATGTTAATGCTAATATTATTAATGCCGGGGCAATGAATATAATCGAAACAGCCCCCGCCATTGCATAGTCACCGTTTTGCAAATAGGAAAACAGTAGGGTTGGTAGTGTTCTCACACTCGAACCACCGATCATCACAGTAAGCAAATACTGAGCCCACGAAACATTAAACGTGTACAAACAGGCTACCACTATTCCGGGGAACAATTTAGGAAACGTTACTACTCCCATCGTTCTTATAGGCCCTGCTCCTAAAATGCGTGCTTGCTGTTCATTCTCTATACTGTAATCTTGGAATACACTTTGTAAATTTAATACCATATATGGCATCGCCGGAATAAGTTGTACTATTACAACACCCCAAAACGTTCCATTTAAACCCAATCTTATAAATATAACCTGCATACCCATTACAACGGCAATCATAGGGATAATGGCCGGAAGCAGCATTAAAATTTCTACTAACTTTTTGCCCCTAAACCGATATAATCCGAGTGCTCTGCCTGCCGGCAAACCAATAATCAATGAAATTAGAGTAACGGTAAGCGAAATACCCAAACTTATCCCTAAAGAGTTGATTATTTCATTTTGTGTAGCAACATAGTCCCATGCTCTCATGCTAAATTCGGGTACAAGATCCGGGTAATTCCAGCGTAGAGAAAATGACCAAATTATTATCGGAATAAACGGCACAATAACATACAATAATGTTGCAATAGAAACAATATTCCGAAATGTTTTTTTCTCAACCGGCCCTTTTGCTAATTCTTTCATATTTATTCCACCTTATCGTGTTGACTTTCTTGTTGTTAAAACTTGGTACAAAAGTATTATAATTAATAACACTACTGTTAATACCATTGCCATCGCCATCGCTTGCGGTCGCGAATTCAAATCTATATTGTTGTACTCTTGATAAATAAGTACCGGTGTTGGAACAGGATAAGTTCCCGACAGTAAATATGACACTTCGTAAACACCGAACGCGTAAGCAAAACAAATTATAGAGTTTGCTCTTATAGAGGGAAACATCAGCGGAAGTGTTACATTTGTAAATTTCTTCCACGGGCTTGCCCCCAAGCTTGCCGCTTGAATTTCATACTCCGATCCTACAGTTTGCAATAAACCGAGAACCGCTACCCCAATGAATGGAATAAACTTCCATGCTAAGGATAAAATAATTCCTATTCCGTATGGGTCATTTACCATAATCGGAAAATCCGAAGCTTCGCTAATTATTCCCATTTCATACAAAATACGAGATAACAAACCTGTTTGGCTGAATAACATTATTATCGAAGTTGCTGCAACAATGTGTGGAATCGGTAAGTTCATTTGATAAAAAAACAATATTGCTTTTTTACCACGAAAGGCTTTTCTTAGTCCCATAGATATTAATATAGCACCCAACATAGATATTACTGTTGTTACAATTGCATAATAAGTAGTAAATCCCAATGAAGTTAAGAATACTTCATCTGTAAAGATTGCTTTGTAGGCGTCAAAAGAAAAATCATAGTTTCCGATTAACGGAAAATAATTGAAACTCTGCATCACACCCATAGACAACCCACCTATAAAAAGAAGAACCACCAATGCCACACAGGGCAAAACCAATAACCAAGGTTTATCTTTCTTTTTCATATAGCTCCCTTGCCTCCTGCACTTTCTTAGTGAACAGGGTAGAAACATATTTGCTTCATATTTTTCTACCCTGTACAACTATAGAATTTTATTTAGTTTAAGAATAAGTCTGTCCAAATATTTTCAATATATCCATTAAGTGTGCCGCTAAATTCCGGAGATTTAGATTCTGCAATGTCTTCACTTGAAATATAGTAGTTTGGATCTATTTCAGAGATAATTTCATCAAAAGTTGCTTTTTCTTCAGATCCTAATGTGTCTGTTGCAACAACAGGACCAAAAGATATGTCTCTTGCCGCTAAAGCTTGAACTTCAGGGTCTTGAATAATGTTTGCAATAACCATTGCGCCTGCTTTATTGTCGGAATTATAAGTTATGGCAACATAGTTTGTATCACCAACCGATACGTCCATCAAATAAGGTTTTGCAGTTGTCGGGTATAAACCTTCGTTAACTTTACCTTCAATTCCCGTTCCAAGGAAAGCATAAGTGAAATCAACTTCACCATCGGAGAATAATCTGTCTAACTCGGTTGCATCTTTGGGGAAACTTTCGCCCTCTCTCCATAGGTACGGTCTTATTTCTTCCATCATATCCCAAACTTCTTTTGTTGCTTCGTAAAACTCTTCCTGAGTAATATTATCAGCGGTCCATCCCAATGTTTCTTCGCCAACTGTCTCATAAATCCATTCTTTTATAAGTCTTGTGCCAAAGAATACCGGTGGCGGACAATATGTGTATTTTCCCGGGTTTGCTTTAATCCACTCTACCAATTCATCAAGATTCATGGGTAATTCATCTTCACTGAGTCTTTCGGTGTCATAAATTTGCATCCTTACAGTTGACGCCCAAGGAGATTCCATTCCGTCTACCGGAAATCCGAGGTCGGTATTGATTGTTGTAGAATCCCAATCAACATACTGTGCATTATCTATGCTTTCAGCCCAAGGTCCAAACAATATGCCTGCTTGCTGTGAAGTATAGAAGTTACCACCGTTTATCCAGAACATATCAACTTCACCGCCCGTTTGAACACCGGCTTGCTTTTCAGCCATAGTGATATTGATAGCATCTGTGATGTTTCCTACCGTTACCCAGTTTAATGTAACTCCATACTCTGCAGCACGTTCCGCTACCACTGTTTGCACAAAATTATTAGTGGTTTGACTTCCACCCCATGCATACCAGTTAACCGTCTGACCGTTTGCTTCTGCCAATACTTCATCCCATGTCATATTAGCAAGATCGGTATCAACCGTCTTAGTCGTTTGCGCTTCCTCACCTTCAGCTGCCGGAGCCGGAGCTGCGTCGCTTTGCTCTGTTGCGTTGCCTTCTGTTGTAGCTACTTCTTGAGCGGCGGGTGCACAACCCGATAATACTATTGCTATTGTTAGCATCAAGACAGTAATTACCAAAGATAACTTTTTCATTTTTTCTTCCTCCACTATTAATTGTTTAGTCAACAACTAAAATGTATCCCTTGTTTTTTTTTAATTTTTAAATGTTGAATTAATTTTAGGCATAAGTTAGTGCCGACTTTAAATACATAATACAACATGTTATATATTATGTCAACATGTATTTATTTATATTTACATATTATTTTTTAGAACGTCTGTTTTGTTGATTCTAACGCCGTTTTAAATGAATGTACATATAAAACCAATGATAATATTCTATATCACATAATAATATTTCATTCAGATAATATGTACAGTAAATATATATTCTGTTGTTAAATGTATTTGCTCTAATTTTGGTCTGTTGTTGTAAATATTTCTTTGTAGCTGATTATTTTGCGTTAAAAGTATTGATTATGTCTTAAACCGGTTCAATGTAGAAATATACGTTATGATATCCCGATGTACAACATGTTACTTTAGTAGTTTTTTTAGATTCATCGTATGCAACCAATGCTATTTCCCTTGAAATATCACCGAATGCCCATGCACAAAATTTCTCGGGCAGATCGTTTGTTGTAGCATAAAACACATCTCCCTCGTCAAATTGCGTGCAATAATCGATAGGGTTTCCCTTGTGAAACTTTTCGATTAAATCTGTTTGCAATGTCTTTTTGATAACTGTGATCTTACATTTATTTGCCATAAAATCTTCCTTTCTTTTTACTATAGCAAATTTTTTTCTATAGTAAAATTTGCAAATTTTCCGCATTTATTTAAAACTAAATTAATACGCTCTTAAATATGGTAAGTGATACTCTGATCAAATATCGTGTTTTCATAAATAATCACACGCATTTTATCATCGGTTACTATCATAGCCTTACATATAATCGGCTTGCTCCTATCTATCTTTAGCAATACCGCATCTTGTTCGGATACTTGGTTTTGTATAGACATAGTTGGACCGGCCTTAAATTTCAATCCGAAATTCGCTTCTAACACCCTGAAAATAGACTGCCCCACACCCTTTTCGGAAAAATATTCTTTTGTTAATCCGTTTGCAATATCGCACAGAATATATGTTTTTGTGAGCCAAATAGTTTTGTTATCAATACTCCTCATTCTGTTTAGATAATAGCATTTTGTGCCTATCCGCACATTTAAATTGCTTGCAATATCTGCGGTTGCTTTTATAATTTTAAAATCAACTATTTTTGTCGACGGTACATGTCCGCTGTTTAAAACATCTTCGGTAAAGCTCTTCATGTTCGTCCAATCTCTTTCCTCAAGCACATTAACGAATGTACCTTTTCCTTTGATCGAAGTCAACAATCCCTTTTCCGCAAGTATCTTATATGCTTTCCTGATAGTAATTCTACTGACATCAAATTTCTCTTGCATCTCTTGTTCGCTCGGCATCATCTGCCTATTCATATACACCCCATCTTCTATCTGTTTGGTTATATAATCGCTTATTTGAATATAGTACGGAGTGCCTATGCTTTTATCTATCGACATATGTTTCTCCTTAAATTTTTTTATAAATCCTACGGCATTTCAACCGTATACTTAATATTACATCGTAATACAAGCATTGTCAACCAAAAAAACTAAGGACAGCTACTTCCAAACATGATTTTAACTCTTATTCTCATGAAAAAACATCTGATATATGTACTATAACAACTTTAGATATAGCTTTTAGATATGCTGATAAATTCTTCCAAAGGTTTAGAAATATACTTATCCTTGTGCCATATTATATAAAAGCACCTAAAAAATGTAATGCCGTCCACCCTAACCATACATACATCTTTGTTTGCTATACTGTTTTGCACTAATTTATATGGCAAAGCCGAAATACCTATCCCCAAGCGCACCGCATTTACAATCGCTTGCGTACTCACACTCTCCCAAGTCGGCTCCACAACTATATTATGTGTTCTCAAAACATCTTGAAATAATATACGCGATCCGCTTTCTTTTTCCCTCAACAATAAATTTTCGTATGTTAACTCTATCGGCCTTATGCTATTCCTATGTGCAAGAGGATGATTACTTCCACAAATAACCACTATTTCATCTTCGCTCAATTTTTGGGAATAAATCTTATCGCTTGTAGGAATATTCTCTATGATAGCAATGTCTACATTGTTTTCAACCACCATGTCCTCAATTTTCTTTGAGTTAGCTATTATTACATTAGTTTTGATATGTTTAAATTTTTCGTTGTATTGCTTCAACAAGTTTGGCAATAGGCAATTGCCCACCGTTATGCTCGAACCGATTTTTATAAGATTGTTGCCGATGCCATCTAAAGTACATATTTCCATGGTATTAAACAACGAAATCAAATGCCTGCTTCTGTCCAACAGCATTTTGCCCGCCTCTGTTATATGCAGCCTTTTTGAAATTCTGTCAAAGAGCTTTGTATTATAATGCTCTTCTAACCTTTTTACAGATATACTTATTGCAGGCTGTGATATGAATAATTCTTTTGCCGCTTCGGTGATACTTTTACAATCGCACACTGCAATAAATATTTCTAAATCTCGTATTGTCATTTCTCTTACCCACTTTATCGTATTAAACATAACTAATTACTTATGTTATTTATTAAATTATAATATTTTACATACAAACAATCAATATGTATCCTTAAGTATGATAGTACATAATAATATTAGATAATACATGGAGATAAAAAATGAACTTAATCTATTTCATAATAGCACTGTTTGCAACAACCTTAGGCGCAATATCGGGTTTTGGCGGAGGCGTACTCATAAAACCGATATTAGATGTTATAGGGCAATATGACGCCTTTGTAATCGGAGTTTTATCTTCAACAACGGTATTATCTATGGCTGTTGTCTCTATCTTGAAAAACATAAAGCTTGGATTTTCGGTAGATTTAAAACTTATACTAATTACAATAGGCGCTTTAATAGGCGGAATTGTGGGAAAAGAACTGTTTGAACTCTTATATTTCTCTTTTACCGCCTCTACAATCGCACAAATACAATCCGGCACATTGGTAATATTGCTCATAATCGTGCTGTTTAAAAATAAATTTAAGAAAAACAATATAGAATTGCCTATTGTTTCGGTGTTTGCCGGCATAGTACTCGGCGCTCTTTCCGCATTCTTAGGAATTGGCGGAGGGCCTTTTAATATTGTATTTTTATCCATACTATTTGGCTTCAGCACAAAAAAATCTGTAATCGCATCTATCTTTATAATAATGTTCTCACAAATTTCAAACCTCTCTTCAATTGCCATTACAACAGGTTTTTCCGGTTATGACTTTAGCGTGTTACTTTTTATGATACCGGCGGCAATCTTAGGCGGATTCATAGGCACTGCAATAGGCAGCAAAATAAGCGACAAAGCAATAGACAGAATTTATTTCATAATTACTTTTGGCTTAATCATACTAAATTCTTATAACTTTTTTGCCGCAACTATCATTTAAAGCATATTTTTCTCTTTACAAAGGAAATTTCTTAATATATAATACATATTAATCTAACATAATACGTTTGGTGATAAGTTATATCATTATATCGCCAATCATATGAACATTCAAAAAGAAATCAAAAAAATAAGAAAAATCTATATTCGAAGGGAGAATTTTATGGCATTAGGTGAAAGTCTAAAAACAAAAAATGTTGGACTTATCGGAGTAGGGGTT
Source organism: uncultured Christensenellaceae bacterium (assembly GCA_964371185.1). Taxonomy (GTDB): domain Bacteria; phylum Bacillota; class Clostridia; order Christensenellales; family Christensenellaceae; genus CAYJNC01. The sequence continues at coordinate 12,468 of CAYJNC010000003.1, read as the reverse complement.
ATGGGGCAAGAAATTTTAAAGCGACTTACAGCACAAGAATACAATGTGTACGCTTGCGATTTAAGCCCATCGGCTCAAGAATTTATCAAAGAAAATGGCGGTATTTTAAGCACTGCCCAAGAAGTTGCTTGTCATTCACAGATAATACTTTTATCCTTACCGAAATCAGAACATGTTAAATCGGTGGTTTTACAGTTAGTAGACTTAGTTAAAGAAGGAAGTGTAATCGTTGATTTAAGCACGGTAGAACCCGCTACATCTATATCGATGAGTGAAAAATGCGCAGAAAAAAACATAGGCTATTTAGATGCACCAATTTTGGGTAGGCCAATTTCTGTAGGTTCTTGGTTGTTACCTACCGGCGGAAAAGAAGAGCATTTGGAAATTGTTAAACCCGTTTTGCTAACATTTGCAAAAACTGCAACTATCGTAGGCTCATCGGGAGCGGGCAACACTATTAAACTGCTAAATCAACTGATGTTTTCAACAATCAACGGGATTTCTTGTGAAGTCATGGCAATTGCAGACAAGGCCGGTGTAGACCTTGGTGTATTCTACGACACAATTGCAAATAGCGGTGCCGCAACGGTAAGTGGCTTATTTAAAGAGGTAGCAAGAAAAATTTCGCTAAACGACTTTGATGATGCGATTTTCACCGTAGATTTATTGTGTAAAGACTCTCAATTGGGGCTGGATATGGCTAAATCTTTTGACAGTCCTTCCATGATTGCCCGTTCTGTACACACTTATAACGAAATTGCAAGTGCTAACGGCTTAGGCAGTAAAGACACAAGTGCAGTTTATAAACTCATGAAAAAAATATACGAATAAAAATTGTATTTAACCTGTATGCTGTAAAGCATCAAAACCAATAGCAATATATATTTTTCTCACACAAAATAATTATCATGGATATCTATGATTAAAAATTAATAAAATTCAGAAAGGAGCTTCCTATGTTGTTATAAACTCATAGGAAACACATTACAAATGAGAGTTGAATTCGAATACGGCGAAGGCACCATGGCGGCAGAACTGCCCGAAGAAAGAACAGATATATTTATACCCGGTAACACGGTTGCAGACCCTATCCATATCAAAGAAGAAGACATAGAGGCGGAGACAAGAAAAGCTATTTTAAACCCAATAGGAATGTCCCCTATTTCCGAATTGGTAAATACCGACTCTAAAGTAACTATAATATTCCCCGATCGTGTTAAAGGCGGTTTCCAAGCAAGCGCACATAGGAAAGTAAGCATACCTATTGCAATAGAAGAGTGTTTAAAAGCGGGAGTTTCAAAAAAGAATATACTTTTAATTTGCTCAACCGGCCTCCACAGAAAAAATACAAAACAAGAGATACGCAACATTTTAGGCGACAAGGTATTCAACGATTTTTGGGATTCCAACCAAATCATTAATCACGATAGTGAAGATTATGAAAATCTTGTAGATTTGGGAGTGGACGAAAATAACAATCCGGTAATAATGAATAAATACGTTTTCGAATCAGACTTAGCAATCTGCATAGGCCATACAATGGGAAACCCCTACGGCGGATATTCGGGCGGTTACAAGCATACCGCTACCGGCATAACACATTGGAAATCTATTGCAAGCCATCATGCTCCTCATGTAATGCACAGAGACGACTTTGTGCCCGTAAGTGCAAAATCTCTTATGCGTTCAAAATTCGATACAATCAGTTTGCATATGGAAAACAAGATGGGAAGAAAATTCTTCATGATAGACGCCGTATTAGACACTAAAGCCAGACAAATAGCTGTATTTGCAGGCTATGCAAAAGAAATGCAGACAATTTCATGGGAAGTTGCGGATAAACGCACCTATGTTCCGTTTGCAGAAGAAAAATACGACATCATGTTGTTTGGTATGCCGCAAAACTTCCATTACGGAAATGGCATGGGAACTAACCCCATACTTATGATGCAGGCGGCTTCTGCACAAATTATTCGTCATAAACGAGTAATGAAAGAAAATTCGGTCATGATATTCTCTTCAATTTGTAACGGATATTTCCACGATCAAGAATTCCCGTCGTATCGCGCAACCTATGAATACTTCTTGCAAGATTACCACAACACCTTAGGCGATATGGCAGAACACGGAGAATCTTTTGCGATGAATAAAGAATATACAGATGCTTATCGTTATAATTATGCGTACCATCCGTTCCATGCGTTTTCCATGATGAGTTGCGGTCACCTTGCAGAAAAACATTGCTCGGCAGTATATTGCGTAGGCGCATACGAACCGGGCTTTGCAAGAGGCATGGGCGTAAAAACACGTGCAACATTCGAAGAAGCAATAAAAGATGCAGAAAAATATGTTGGTGCATCGCCTAAGATTTTGGCTTTGCCCTTGGCATTCAAAACCGCTTCTGTTCACCTCTGCATGAAATAAGTATAATAATAACGAATCAGGAGAATTGTATATGAATAAAGAAATAGCAATTAGTGCTTATAAAAAGATGAGTCTGATAAGAGAGTTTGAACTCTATATCGAGGAAAGTCTCTCTTCTAAAAGCGAAAGCCCCTTAATGGGGCTTATGCATACACAAATGGGAGAAGAAGCTTATTCTGCCGCTGTAATAATGCAATTAAAAGATACGGATTATCTTGCTACAACGTATCGTAACCATGCCCACACAATTGCAAGGGATATAAATTTGCCCAAATTAGTAGCAGAAATTTGCGGCAAAGAAACCGGCGTTTGCAAAGGTAGAGCAGGTAATATGCATGCCGTTGATGTAGACTTAAATATACTGGCAGGCTTTGGCATAATAGGTGCAGGCATACCTCCGGCTGTCGGGGCGGCTTTTACTTCAAAATATAAAAACAGAGACGACATTTCAGTAGCCTTTTTTGGTGACGGTGCTGTAACACAGGGTGCGTTCCATGAGTCTATGAACCTTGCATCCGTGTTGGAATTACCCGTGTTATTTGTAAACAATAACAATAAATACGCAATGTCTACACCTTCTAAGTATAATCTAACATCTGAATCAACAGTCAATTATGCAAAGGCATATAACATGCCTGCCGTAAGCGTAGATGGCATGGATTTTTTTGCAACGTATGAAGAGGTAAAAAAAGCCATAGAATATATCCGTACAAATAAAAAGCCCTATTATATAGAGTGTACTTGCTTTAGGTTTAGCGGTCAATGGGTGGGCGACACTCAAAACTATAAACTCGAAGAAGAAACAAATTATTATAAAACAATAGATCCCATTACTGTATTTGTTAAAAAATCTGTAGACAGTGGCTTGTTAACACAAAATGATATAGATGAAATTAACGCAAACAGCAAAGCACAGGTTCAAGAGGCATTTGCATACGCAGTTACTTGTGATATGCCCGACTTTTCCGATATCACAGCCGACACCTATGCCGACATATATTAGGAGGAAATATGAGTAGAATATTAAATGGAAAAGACGCTATTAATGAAGCTATCAGACAAGAGATGCAAAGAGACGAAAATGTCTTTGTCATCGGAGAAGATATTGCAGGTGGTGCATCTCATAAAGTTTTTGAAAACACCTCAGGCTTAGGCGGTGCATTTGGCGTAACAAAAGGATTAGTAGAAGAATTCGGAAGAAAAAGAGTTGTAGATACACCCATATCTGAAACCGGTTTCTTAGGCTTAGCCTTAGGAGCTGCTATAAGTGGTCTTAGGCCAATAGTTGAAATAATGTATGTAGATTTTATCGGTGTGTGCTATGATCAGCTATTAAACCAAGCCGCAAAAATGTTTTATTTATACGGTGGCAAAAAACCGGCACCTATGGTAATACGTTTAGCTTGCGGTGCCGGATATCATGCAGGTGCCGAACATTCACAAACACTATATGCTATGTTTACCTCTATCCCCGGTCTAAAAGTTGTTACACCCTCAAACGCATACGATGCAAAAGGGTTGATGACACAAGCAATAAGAGATAATGACCCTGTAATATTTTTAGAACATAAAAAGATTTATATGTCTGAATGTGAAGTTCCGGAAGAACCATATGCCCTTCCCTTCGGAAAAGCAAACATCAAAAAATCAGGTTCAGATATCACAATAGTAGCAATCCACAAAATGGTAGATTTCGCAATGGAGGCAGCGCAAGCATTGCAAAACGAAGGCATAAGCGCAGAGGTAATTGACCCTTGCACATTGTCGCCTCTCGATTTAAACAGTATTGTTTCTTCAGTACAAAAAACAGGCAGATTAGTAATTGTAGACGAAACGTATCCACGTTGCGGCATTGCATCTGATATATCTGCACAGGTATCGGAGGTAACTTTTAAAGAACTAAAAGCACCTATTTGCAGGGTAGTACCACCACATGCACATATTCCGTATTGCGTGCCCTTAGAAGCCGAGTGGATTCCCGATACAAAGAAAATAATCGAGGCTGCTAAACGTACAATCGAATATAAATGATCGACAAATTGAATATTAGAATTTATTATAAACATAGTAGGATATAAAATACTTCCACTATTAGAGGTGAAAAAAGATGATATTAAACAATAAGGCAACAAAAACATTGCTATTGACAATTGCTACCATGTATCAAGAAAAAAGAGACGAGTTAGCAAAATTAGATAGCTATATCGGTGACGGCGACCATGGTATTAGCATGGCAAGAGGCGCAAAAGCGGCTTTTGAAGCAATTTCCAACATGGACGACAACCAACCGATCAGCGAGTATTTTAAAGTATATGGGCGAACTTTGGTTGCTGAAATCGGCGGTGCCATCGGACCGCTTTTTGGAATAATGTTCACAGAGTTTGGCAAATGTACTAAAGGTTTAGACGTAATCACGCCCGAGGCATTCGTACAATCTATAACCAACAGTTCAAAAAAGGTAATGGAATTCGGCGGTGCCAAACCCAACGATAAAACAATGGTAGATGCTATGATACCGTCGGTTCAATCTGCCACAAAAGCTTTAGACGATAACCAAGACTTTGAGGCCGTTTTAATGCAAGCCAAAGATGGCGCCTATGCAGGTGTTATGGCGACCATCCCCATGAAGGCTATGCGTGGTCGTTCCAAATTTTTACAAGAAAAGTCTATCGGTCATCAAGATGCCGGTGCAACTTCTTATTACTATCTATTAAACAGAATATATGAATACTACTTAGGTGATGTTGACTATATTAAAATAACAGACGATGTTTCAGACACACAAAAAGAAGTTTCCTCCGAAATTTCAAACGATGTGCAAATTCAAAAGTTCATAAATTCGCCTTATGATATTGTAGAAGAAACCGTAAACGGTTATGCAAAGGCATATAAAGACAACTTAAGAAAAGTAGAAGGTTCAAATGTATTAGCACGAAAAGAACAAACAAAGGGAAAAGTTGGTGTTATTATCGGGAACGGTTCCGGACACGAGCCGGCTTGCTTAGGGTTTGTTGGTGAAAACTGCTTAGATGCCAATGCCTACGGCGGAATTTTTGCATCTCCCGGCCCATACGCCATTTTCGATGCAATAAAAGAAGCCGACACCGGAAACGGTGTATGTGTGCTGATTTCAAGCCATGCGGGCGACATACTAAACGCTAAAATGGCAATAGATATGGCAGAAGACGAAGGAATAACCGCAAGAGGAGTATTATTATATGATGATGTGGCATCCGCACCCAAAACTCAACCATTGAGCGAACGACGCGGTTCGATCGGAACTCTATTCAGCTATAAAATAGTAGGCTCTTATTCAAGCGACAATAAGTCTCTTAACGAAATTTGTGAAATGGCCGAACGAGTGCGCGACAACACCAGGAGCATTGCAAGCGCCATGCTGCCGGGCACTTCTCCCATAACCGGCGAACCTATGTTTGAATCAAGCCCGGGAACGGTATTGGTAGGATTAGGCGTACATGGCGAAGCCGCTTTATACACCTATAAAAATAAAACATGCAAAGAAATAGCCTATGGAATGGCAAAAGCCCTCATCGAAGATAAGCCATATCAAGAAGGTGACACAGTTTCGGTTGTTGTAAACAGCGCCGGCCAAACATCTATGATGGAATTAATGATATATTATTCAGCGATAGAAGAATATTTAAGCAGTAAAGGCATTAAAATATTCCATCCCTTAATCGGCAGATACATAACAACTCAAGAGATGGGCGGAATAGGCCTTGCAATCTGCAAAATGGATGAAGAAATGCAAGCTAATTGGATAAAGCCAACCAACGCACCTCACTTCTCGGTGCTTTAACCCATCAATTCAAAACAAGGAGAACCAAAATGAAATTAAAAGTTGGTATTATATCTTATGGCGATGGTGTATTCTTACATGACATAGCTCAGAAATATCTAACAGACACAATAACCAAATTATCCGAATTTGATATAGAATTATGCAGCGTAGACAAAATAATACTGTCAGACGAAGAGTCTGATGCTGCTATTGACTACTTAAAAAAATCACAGATAGACATGCTAATTGTTCAGATGGGCACGTTTACACAGGGTAGAATGTTAATCAAGCTGATAGAGCAGTTCAAAGAAACCCCATTTTTTGTTTGGGGATTTGAAGATCCTATTGTAGACAGTTTTCCGACAGTTCCATTAAATTCGTTAACAGTGCTGAATATGTTCACAAGTTTTCTGATAAAGCTTAAAAAATCCTTTGAATATGCCTACGCTCCGTTTGAAAGCAAGGAAGTTGAAGCTAAGTTGAAATCTTTTATGAAAGTTCTGACCGTAAAAAAACAATTAAAGAACTCAAAATACGCCATTATAGGCTCAAGAGTTCCCGGTTTTTATCTGAATACCGTAGACGAACTGCGGTTTAGAGACTGTATCGGTCCGGAATTAGAGTATTATTCCATTGCAACTTGGATAGATTCCGCAAACAAGATAAATGACACACGTGCGCAAGAACATTTAAAGCAATTTTACGAAAATAACAACTATAGCGAGCTGAGCGAAGAGGTTATCGAAAAAAATATTCGCTTAGAATTGGCCCTACAGGATTATATTGAAGAAAACAATATTACCGCAGTAAGCATTAAATGTTGGCCGGAGTTACAAGCGTTATACGGGTGCTCTGCATGTGCAATACTGTCCTTGTTAAACGACAGAGGCATTGTTGCTTCTTGCGAAGGTGATATTACCGGGTTAGCAACCATGGACATCTTGCATCGCCTATCGGGCAAAACTATATATTTCGGAGACCCCATTGGCAAAAGTGTTGACGGTGCTCTTAAAATGTGGCATTGCGGTGTTGGACCTTTAAGTTTGGCCAAAGATAAAAATGAAATAGAGTTTACTCACCAAGCTACCATGAGACAAGGCATAGGCATGGGAGTACAATACACCATGAAAACGGGAAGGGCAACCATATGCAAATTATCTGAAAAAGAGAATGGCTATAGCTTGCTTACTTTCGGCGGAGAAAGTGTAGCTCCCGACAGAAAACTATTAGGCGTGCAAACAGATGTAATGTTAGATGCCGGTTTTGACAATGTGCTTGATGTAATAGTATCAGAAGGCATAGAACATCACTACGCACTCGTCCACGAAGACATTGCCCAAGAAATAGATTTACTGACAAAATGGATGAATATTAAACACTTGCAAATAAAATAACATTTGCAGCTATAATAATGGACATGTTGAAAAAAGTCATAATTTCGCAATTTCGTCGCCTTGACTTGCATTTCTGCGTTATAAAGCCTCGCCTTAGCTGTGCTAAAGCTACGTTTTTTGCCTTGAACTGCAAGCCCTTTCAACAAAATTTCATAAATCGGACTTTCTCAACACGCCCATAATGGACATGTTCAAAACAACAAAATATCCCAAATTACCCATATTATTAAATTTAATATGGGTAATGGCTTTATTACAAAAAAAGTCGCAAAACAGAAATTTTACGAGGCATTATAAATGGATCCTATATTAACCAGGGCAATAGCCTATATATTCACAATAGTATTAGCTTATTCACTAAAACGTTTAGGCATGTTCAAGCCGACCGACTATAAAATACTTGCAAAAATAGTGTTGAATGTCACCCTTCCCGCTACCATAATTGCAAATTTTTCACAGCTTACAATAGAACCCAATTTGTTATTTGTTCTGTTGATTGGGTTTAGTTGCAATGTTATTTTAGTGTCACTTGCTTATTTTTTATCTCGCAAGCAAGCAAGAGAAAAAAGAGCCTTTTTCATGCTAAATTCAGCCGGGTTTAATGTTGGTTGTTTCACACTTCCCTATGCACAAAGCGCACTCGGCCCTCTCGGTGTCGTTACAACTTGCTTATTCGATTCGGGAAACTCTATCATGTGTCTCGGAACAACATATTCACTGGCAAAAAAAGTAGCAACAGGCTCAAAAGCCAGTATAATAAAATCGTTGCTTACAACAGTACCGTTCCTATCATACATGTTTGCACTCACACTTGCATTAATAGGCATTACTTTGCCACAACCTATAATAGATATTTCTTTTTCAATAAGCGATGCAAACGGCTTTTGTTCGATGTTTATGATAGGTATGATGCTTGAAATAAAAGCAGAAAAGCAATATATCAAAGATCTTCTGCTCGTACTCATACTCAGATTTTCTTTTGCATCGTTGGCAGCACTCTTCTTTTATTTTTGCCTTCCCTTCCCGCTGCTTATTAGGCAAACATTGGTTCTTGTCGCCTTCTCGCCCATTTCAATAATTAACCCCATTTTCACAGGCAAACTTAAGGGAAATGTTGAGGCCGCCGGCGCAGTAAACTCTTTTTCAACCGTAATTGCAATTGTATGTATAACCATACTTATGACACAAATGCAACTAATTTAAAAATTCGAGAGTAGAAGGTGTTTTGTTGTAATTTTCATCGTTATATTAAACTTAAGGCAGTAGCAAATTTCTACTACTGCCTTTTTAAATGTTTTATACCGCAAATCAAGATTTACACAAAATACGGAACTCACCTAATGAAGAATATTATCTAACTATTGGTAGTGTTGTTCTCAGATACTGCCGCACTTGCCACTTTTACAATCTTGTTGTCGTAACCACCCTTATATAACTGACACATCGCACGGTCGGGAGCCATGATATCATCGGGCGTTGTGTGCAGTGCACATGCCCGACATCCTCCGGCGCACTTCCATTTAAACTCGCATTTATTGCACTCGGCGTTGTACGATAGATATGTAGACAACCGTGTGTCTATAAGTTCCATATACTTAGAATGCGTTAGCCCCGCAGACAGCCCAAATTCGGTTATGAGCGGGTACTTGTCCTGAATAGACTTTCCCGATAGGGGCATACACGGAAGCATCCTACCCTCCGGAGAAATATAGAGAGTCTGACGAGCATGACCGCATATGACGGTGTCGGGACATGGTTTTTCGGTAGATTTATTAGAAGGAATAGACCATTCGTAACTACCCTTTCGGCAATAGAAAAAACCACCAAGATGAATGGATAGCGGCATACCGTCCTCAAAAAAATTGGGTATATAGCTAAGATACAGCTCGTAGAGCTCCTTTTGCGAAATAGAGTAGTTTCCGTCGTGTTTCTCCCAAGACTCGGTAGGAGACACAGGATTGGTTTTTAAGCTACGGCAATGATGTTTTGCCAGTGTGTTGATACTTTTTCGCAACAGATGTTTGTTGCCGGCGTGTATACACAACTCGGCGCCTGTGGGAAACCCTAACTCGTGACACAAGTCAAACGCTTTAAAGACGTCATCACTTGCGGAGTCCATGCCTCGTAACCAATCGTGCCAACCCTCGTCGCCGTCATAACTCATGTTAAACTCGGGATAACAGTCGAGCTCGGCGAATTTTTCAAGAATTTCTCTTTTCACAAGTCTGCCATTTGAATATACTTGAACAATGCGAACACCATTTTTCACAAGATATTCGACAATCTCAAAAAAATCTTTACGTATAAGCGGCTCTCCCCCGGTTAATGATACTTCAACAATACCGGCCTGCACTATTTGTCGTGCTATGTCCATTATGATGTCATGAGACAGTTCTCCCAGTTTTGCATCCGGTGCAGACATAAAACAGTGCTTACAACGGTAGTTGCACTTACCGGTAATAGACCAATGTGCTGTACGCACGTAACGGTTGTTATATAAAACATATTTTTGGCATTCGTCAAGCTCTCCGCCTTCACCGCAAGGGTGAACAAAACCCTTTTTTTCAAAATCGGCAATTATAGCACGTATTTGATTGGAAATAATTGGTAGATTTATGTTGATGCTACCATCGCACACAGACAGAGCGTTGAAAGCGGCAGCATTTAAAAATGTAACGTGGTTTAACCCTTTTTCCACCAAAGCATAGGGTAGCTTCTCCCAACCTCTAAGCATAAATTTTTTATCGAGCAAGTACTTATTTTCCATTAAATATCCCTTTTTGTATATGAGCACCCAATATCGACAGAATTAATTGCGATAGATTAACCCGCCGGGCACTAAATTGTAGTTGAGCCGTAGCCTATTAACAGGCACACAAAGATTATTAAAACCGCTTACAACAGTTTCAAACTTCTCGACGTTATCTCATTTAGCCTGTTTCGTGTTAATTTCTTTATACGAGTTCGTTTCCGGATCCCTCAACAACACATAAACATCTTCCGTCACCATCACCTTTACGAGTGCCATAACCGCCAACTACACAAGCACAAGTATTGCCGTCAGCGTCCGAACCACCGCCACCGCCAATGGCGCAATAGCAACTTTTAAAACCACCTGCAACGCCGTCAAGCTCATCCTCGTCAAGCTCGGCTTGTATAAAATCGTCGGTCGAAAGTTCATACCCATACTCTTTAGCAAGGGCTATAGTACCGTCTATGACTTTGTTTTTGTCAGCCTCGTCTTTTAACAGCTCGAACTTGTTTGTAACTTCTTCATTTTCACTTGCAAATTTCAAAAAATCTTTAACCTTCTCATTCATGATGAATCTCCTTTTATTTATATATTATTTTATACGAATTTAAAAAGCCGACCGGCTAACTTTTTTAAAAAAATCAAAAACTATTTTACTGTGCTATTACGAAGAGCAAAAAATTATGTTGGTTTGCACCGTACCATAATTTTATACTTTTTAAAAAAAAATTACAACTAAAAATTTACTGTTGTTGACGTTTTTATAACGATGAAATTAAAATAGAAGCTATCCCTTCTGGAATATCCACCTCGCCGCTTTTTTTAGGCGAACACCATATTACGCTGTTTCCCTGTAAATCTATAAGCATGTTGTCTATCATCAAATAATTATTGTTGTCCGAAACGTCTATTTTTAAAAGATTATCGCACTTTTCAAACAAAGTCATATCTATATTTTTTATGTTTTTTGGCAATTTTATACTTTCTAATTGGGTACAATCATCAAATGCGCCTTCCTCTATTCTTTTAACGTCACCACATATATTTATATGTTTGAGATTATCACACCCAAAAAACATTTTATTATCAACAACAGGTATGTTTGCGCCTAAAGTAATACTTTCTAAGTTATCACACTTCGAAAACAAACCTTTCCCAACACGGGTGACGCTACTCGGAATGCTGACTCTTTTAAGATTAATGAAATCCGAAAAAGCGTATTCCCCAATATATTTCACACCTTCGGGAATGTTTATTTCCTCGATACTTTCACACCCCGAAAATGCTCGATTACCAATGTGAATCAGATTTCCTGGAAATGTTAAACTTGCTAAATTAACACATCTGTAAAAAGCCCAATCGTTAATTTTAATAATATTATTTGGTAGGTTAATATTTTTTAGTTGATAACATTGCGAAAATAGCCCCTCGCTTATTACATTTGTTTTTTTTGGCAAATTTATGTCTATTAGGCTATGGCAATTAAAAAAGGCATAGGAACTTATGCTTTCTATGTTTTCATGCAAATGCACATGTTTTAAATTTTCACATTCTTCAAACGCATTATTCTCAATATACATAATATTCTCGGGAAGGGTTATTTCGGCCAATCCCTTGCACCCGCAAAATATTTTAGCTCTTATACTGTTTATTTCTTTTGGAAAATTTATTTTTTTAAGTTCTATGCAACCGTAAAAAGAACCCTTGCCTATATCGAAAGTATTTTCCGGTATTGCTATTTCACTTAAACTACGACACTCTGAAAAGGCATAGTTTCCAATTGTTTTTAAATTTTTTGGCAGACGTATTTTCTTTAGGCTAACACAGCCCAAAAAAGCATGGCTATCAATATTCTCAGCACTGTCGGGAATAACTATTTCACTTAAATGCAGGCAATCTAAAAAAGTTTTATAGTTAATTTTCATGAGCGAACTTGGCAGCCCTATCTTTTTAAGATTAGTGCACCTCGCAAAAGCATACTCTTCTATTTCAACAATGTTTTCAGATAAATTTATTTTCTCTAAATTAACGCACCCTAAAAAAGCATTATTTTTGATTGTTGTAACGCTTATAGGTATTTCGACATTTTTGATGAT
>CAYJNC010000002.1:23601-28063 GCA_964371185.1 uncultured Christensenellaceae bacterium | reverse complement strand
GCAACTCCCGACACCTTAGGCGTTTCGGCAGGTGCTTCTTTTGGTGCGGCACTCGGTATTTTGTTTGGTTTAAACATGTTTGCAGTACAAACCATGGCGCTTGTTTTTGGCGTGTTTGCAGTTTGGCTGGTTATGCAGGTAAGCAAGGTTAAAGGTGTGTCTTCTTTAATCATGATAGTACTTGCCGGCATAGTTGTAGCGGCACTTTTCCAAGCAATGCTATCCTTAATCAAATATGTTGCCGACCCACAAGACACACTGCCCGCAATAACATTTTGGTTGATGGGCACACTTTCCGGAACCACCTACGACAGCTTGACACTCGGTTCACCGTTTATTATAACAGGTATAGTAATAATATTCTTGATGCGCTGGAAGTTAAACGCAATGTCATTGCACGAGGACGAAGCTAAATCTTTAGGTGTAAACGTTGTTTTTATCCGTACAATAATCATTATTGCATCGACCATGATAACCGCCGCCGTTGTGTCTATGTGTGGCTTAATCGGGTGGATAGGGCTCTTAATACCGCATATATCACGTATGATATTCGGTAACAACAACAAATATGTCGTGCCCGCAAGCATAGGGCTTGGTGCAATTTTCATGTTGGTTATCGATACCGTTGCAAGGACGGCAACGGGTGCCGAAATACCCGTTTCTATACTAACCGCCGTTATAGGCGCACCTTTCTTTATAATTTTACTGAGAAAAACAGGTGGCATTAAAACCTAATATCGCCTACTATAACAACTTATATATATTAATAAATACTCAAACAATTTAATGTATCGGCAGGATTTAAACAATGATTCTGTCGATTTTATTATTGCAAAAAAACATTCGTTCCTATTCTACTTTTTATATATATAACCCTATAGACCATCGCAAAAATAATATAATTCACCTAAAAAGCATATAAAAAGGACTACCCCATTATGATTGTAGCCCTTTTTACGCTTATCGTATATCTAATATTATCTATGCCGTATACTTAACCTATCAGCCGGTTGCCGCTTCACTCGGTGGGTTTAAAATGTTTTCTACATCTTCATCTGTTAGTTCAACACCGTAAATATTCATATAATAATCTTTAATTTCTTGTGCTATATCTATATCTTCAAACAACTCCGGGTGCATTGTTTTAGCCATCCACAAGAGTGTTATGGGCGTGTCTACACCGGGTGTATAACTCCTGTAACTACCAAGAGGCATCTTGTACACTTCCTCGTTCACAACGGCGCTTACAGAGCTCCAATCATCACTGCCGATTGTGTTATTATACAAATCTTCCGGTTGTGTGCCCGTAAAGTTAGTGATAAATATTTTATCCGGATCCCATTCATACACCTGCTCCATCGTTATTTCGGCATTAGATAACTCTGCGCCTATTTCATACGCCACATTGTTACCACCGGTAGAATCTGCCCACCATTGCCCAAAGAAGTTTCTTCCCGATGTTACCATTGTTGTATCATCATATGTAAACAAGAACAACGCATCTGTCTTTTCTTCTTCGCTTAAATCGCCCACTCTTTCCTGAATCATGTCGTATGTTTCACGGCTGTATTCCGAAACAAGCTCTGCCTTATGCTCTTGATCCGGCCATATTTGGCTGAAAAGCTGTGTCCAAGCATCGTAGTTTTCAATAGCACTGTAATCCCAACCAACCGCCGAAATTGCAACCGCCGGTAAACCTGCATTTTCGATCATCTCTTTCAGTTCCGCATTACCCGTTGTATAAAAAACCAATTCCGGATCTAAGCCGAGTAAAGATTCCATGTTCGGCACAGCACCGTCCATAAAATCGGTGTTTACATCTAAAATTTCCGGAAACAACTTAGAAAGCAACCCATTAGCTGCCGCATTGTAAGAACTTTCGTGCATACCTACAATTTTTTCGGACGATCCCAAAAACATCGAAAGTGCCGATGGCAACGGCGGGAACGAAATAACCGCAACCCTGTTTACATCGTTAGGTATCTCTACTTCGTGTCCGTCATGGTCTGTTATCATTCTTGTTTCCGCAACAGCCTCCTCGGCTGCCGGCTCTTTTTGCGGTTGCTCTTCTGTAGCCGGTTCTTCGGCAACGGGTTCTTCCGCTACCGGCTCTGCCGGTGCTTCTTCTACGCTTGCCGCAGGTGCACAACCAACCACCAAAGCTGCCATCATCAAAAGTGCAATCATCAATGCAATAATTTTATTTTTTTTCATTTACTATACTTCCTTTCTTGTATATGGTTAAAATCAGAAAATAACTTTTAGAAACGCATTCCTCCTTTCTCTTTATTTACTTACTAAAACTATATGTTACGCCATTAGTTAGCTATTGCTAACCATATTGCATAAAATACTCTTCTTGTTCCCTCACTACAAAAACACACCCCATATTTTTATGTTAAAAAATTCAGGTTAATCGCTCTCCCCTTCTTAATTTTGAGCGTAATTCCATCATTTTTAAATCCATCTCTTCAACTTCTTGCAAAACTTGCATCTCTTCGTCGCTTCTTAGCAACACATGCTTAATTCCGCCATTTTTAATAACCAATCGAGTATCGGCGAGTAGTGCAAGCACAGGGTCGTGAGTCGCAATCAACACAATTTTATCTTCGCCGGTAAGCAGTTTTACCGCTTGTTTTCTGTCTATCCCCGCATTTTCTATTTCATCTATCAAGACTATAGGGGCATTAGATAGCATTGCACAATCTGCAATCATAAGCGCCCGAGATTGACCACCGCTCAAATTTGTTATATGTGTATCCATAGAAAACGGTTCTCCCGAAAGTTTAATAGCAGTCTCATAAACACGCTTTATTATAAAGTCATCTTTGTCCGACGAAAAACATTCTTTGTGCATTCTCAAAAAGCTCTCAACATTCATATCAAGCACAAAATTCATGTTTTGGGAAAGTTGCGCCACAATTTTTTTTGTTCGGAAATTTTTGTTTTCGCTGCTCGTTTTTCCGTTAAATTTAACCGTCCTACCCGTCGGTGTGTCTTGCTTTGCGCCCCATTCTATGTCCGCTAACAACCTGCTTTTCCCACTACCCGTCATGCCGACAACGGCGGTAACACTCCCCACCTTTAACGAAATAACCGAAAACTCTTCCGCTTCTTTGTTTTTATCCGTACCCGGGTAAATTGAAATTGCGGTGATTTTTTCATCTTCGATGCCTAAAAATTCTATCATATCGTTTACATATTCATAAAAAGAACTTTCAAAATCTTCTTTTGTGCTTGCGATATTTTCATAGAATCCTTCTTGCTGTGTGACTAAGGCCTGCTCAAACGTTTGATTGGGTAAATACATAAAGCCATAGCCGAAAAACCAGTCTTTTACAAAAGGAAAACGTTCTTCTATATTTATCATTTGATGTAATAAAAAATCTTTTTTGTTTAATTTCCCCATTCCATTTTCCTCACATTCCCAACCTGATATTCCTTGCCTATCTTTGTCTCTCCCAAACAATATGAACATAGTGCCATCGGCATAGGAAATTTCAACGAATTACCTTCTATCAACGCCTCTGTCTCAATTAATTTTATTTGGCTATACAGTTCAAAAGAACCTTGCCCGTTAAGCCCGTTCACATGGCAGATTAACGCTTTGGGGTTTGCAAATTGCACCTTACGCATAAACACTTCCCTTTCGGCCTGCGAAACAATGTCACTCTTTGTTATCACCACAATGTCTGCCATTCTTAGCATAGGCCCTATTTTTACGGGTGTACCAATACCGCTCAATTGGTCAATAACACAGATTGCCGGTATTTTAGAAATGTGCGGCGAACATCTGTTACATAGACCCGCACTTTCGGTTATCAAATAATCAAACCCGCTGTCTACACCCCAAGTATAAACCTCTTCAATATTAGAAATAAAGTAGTGATCCGGACATAGTTCTCTTGATAATCCTTGTTTTATGGGGATGTCGAGCCCCATATATATTTTGTCGTCTTCCGAAGATAGACAGTCGAACTTAACGACTCCCACTTTTTTATTCTCGTTAAGAATGTGTGTTATCAGCTTGGTTATTACCGCCGTTTTTCCTCCGGACGGCGGGCCGGCAAATGTAAGTAACTTCATTTTGTCTCTCCGAGAATGACATTTCTTGTAGTTTCAATAAGTGCTATCATGTCGTTTTCGTATAAATAATCCCACCCTATCCACCATAGCGGACCCGGCAACTCGTTATTCACATCAACATTTGAAGATGGGAATTTTCCCTGTGTTATCATGATTTCTCCGCATTCCTTGCCTAAAATATGCGTCATTAAATCTTTTTCTTTTTTTGTCGAATCTTTTTTAATTGTGGCAACAAGCGGCAAGAACAACGCCCCTTCTTTTGGCCAAATTAATTTCATGTTCGCTTCTTTCTTTTTTATCTCCGCAAAAATATACGGCATAATATAAACGGCCGGCTTTTCTTCTAAACCACCCGGTTTTATCATCTGCGAAGGAT
>CAYJNC010000002.1:5301-23591 GCA_964371185.1 uncultured Christensenellaceae bacterium | reverse complement strand
GTGCTCCAAGCAACATGCTTTTTTTCAATTCCCGCAAACCGGTTTCCCCGAATGCCTTTATAAAATATGTCATAAGTATGCCTTCTAACATATGTCCGTCGTCTGCATAGCATACAGAATTATCCCACTCTTCCGATAATAAATCTTCAAACGATTCAGGCATTTTTCTGCCGTTCAACAACTTTTCGTTCACAACCAAAACAAGTGGTATTCCCGATATTACACGAAAAATATTCTTAGGGTCTTCCATGCCGGCGAAATCAGCGTTTAAAGGCGCATCGCTCGGGCACTCATACTCATTTAACAACACTTCGTGCTTAACCATGCCGGATATGCCCCCACCTATTAAAACAGGTGGTTTTGCAACATCTAACAATTCGTCTATCCATTGTTTACCGAATTCTACCAAAGAAGTGTTATAAGACAAATCTTTCTTGTCATACTCTACGTTCCATCTTTCAAGTTCTGTTTGAAAAGGCAACTGAATCATGCAAGGTATTCTTGCCCACAACATACAGTCTTTTGCGTCTGCGCCCAATGCCAAACCTTGTTGCTTGTCGTCGGTAAATTGTAAAAATTCCAATAAAAACTCGCCTGCGTCTATCTTATGATATGCCAACATACTTTCGATAGTCAGCTTTCCTGCCATAGGGTTCTTGCTGTCGTGCGGCAACCCTTTAAGTATTAAAAACTCTTCCATATACGGATTTTGTTCTATTACAACCGATACTTTCTCATTAAAGTTCATTTTTTGTCCTTTCATGTTCCGTCTGCTACTTTTTAGCCTTAAATTTCTGATTATTATGTTAGTATAATTTAACACTAACATAAGTTAGCATTCGCTAACACAAGTAGTATATGTCACACCCATAAGCTTTGTCAAGCATATTAAAAAGTTTATTTCTATATTAAAAAAAATACAGCGAGTATAGTTTTGCTCGGATTACTAAACTTTATTTTTATGTCAATCATTTTTGCATACCCTTGCTATAACCAAACATTCGCTAAGCGGCCGTGCTTTTATTTTATTTGCAGCCATAACTTCAAATCCACATTCGCATATCATTTTTTCAAGTTCTTCACTCGTAAATTTATTATAGGTTTTAAAGCCAATTTTCTCCAATATCCACATTCTTAATTTGGGCACATTTTCGTCATATATAAAAGTCGGCGCAAACAATATGCCGGCTTGTTTAAGTGTCCTTTTTATTTCTCTCAACGCTTTTTTGGGTTCGGGCATGATATGAAGCGCATTTGCAATTAAAATCGCATCGAATGTTTCGTCTTCAAAACTTAATTTTGTGGCGTCTTCCACCCGGAAATCAACATTATTTTCGATAATATTTTCCTTTGCATTCTCTACCATATTAGCCGAAAAATCCGTGCCTATCCATTTGTCCGAATGTTTGCACAACAAACTTGTAAACTGCCCGGTACCGCAGGCAATTTCCAATACTTCCATGTCTTTTTTTAAATATTTGGCAATAACTTCACATGTCTCACCGTAAACCTCTTCATTGTTTCGCATAAACTTGCCGTACACAAAGGAAACCTTCTCCCAAAACTTTATATTTGTCTTTTCTTTCATGCAATACTATACTCCCTATTTTGTAATAGACACCCTAACCGCACGTGTTAGCTATGTCTAACCGCTATTATCCGATAGATTGCAAATAATTTCAATCCCTATTTATCCACATTGACAATTTCAATGATTTATGGCATAGTTAGTTTAGGCTAACTTCGTTGAATAACTTCAATAAAACAGAAAGAAAAATAAACTATGATAGAATATTTAAAAATTTTTTGTCCTCAAGACGAAATAGAGATTAAAAAACAACAGATTGTAAGTAAGCGAATATTACACAACAGTCAAATGAATTATTCTTTGTTTTCGTTCGATACCGATGAAAGTGTCAGCGAGCAATCTAACAGCGAAAACATTTTCATATATGTATTAGACGGAGAAATATCAGCCACCGCAAAAACACTTTTTACCGCAAAAAAAGGCGAAGTTTTAGGCATACTTAACGGCACTCTGCATAGGGTTTTTTCAAATATGCCGAGCAAGTTAATTCAAATAAACACAAAAGTAAATGAAGGAGATAACACCATGACAGAATTTATTAAAAAAATAAACGCCAAAGAAGTTATTAAACTAAACGACGCCGTAGATTATGAACCGGGCGGAGTTGCAAGCAAATCATTGGTTCAACGAGAAAGCTTTACATTAACAATTTTAGCATTCGATAAAGGCGCAAACATCGCTTCCCACAGTTCTACCGGCGACGCTTTAGTCCAAATTTTAGAGGGCAAGGCGCAAATTCAGGTAGGCGAAGAAATTTTCACCTTAAATGCTGGCGAAAGCATACTCATGCCGGCAAGAGAGCCCCACGCCCTAACCGCATTGGAAAATTTCAAAATGCTGTTGACGGTAGCCAAACCGGAATAAAAAATTATTCATGTTTTTTTAATCTAAAGTATGCGAGAAAAAACCACTGAAAATAATCTTTTTTGGTGGTTTTAAGCATACCCACCGTATGAAAAGCCTTATCATTCCCAATTCCGTTCCCTTACTCTTGCTTAAAAAAAGATCCACTATGCTTTCTTATCATAGTAGACCTATTTATTAATTATATACTAAATTCTCCTACTGTCCGGCAATTTAAAACATCTCTTAAAAGCCGAGGTTTCTGTCTATTGCCGTTCCGTCTATTGCATTGAGCGTTAAAAAGCTCATTTCTTTATCTAACTTTTCATAGTGTCCCATAAAATCCCAAACGGGTATGTACATTTGCTCGTAATCCGCACCGTTTAGCTTTATAGGCTCTTGGTCGGTTGTGGGGTCAACATATTCTGCCTGCAAAAGTGCACTATCGTCAACCACACGCATAAGGGATAGCGTGATTTTGTCTATCACAACGTCTCCTAAAAAATCCTCGACAAAATATGAATCGTGATCTGTTAGCTTAAGCGGCAATATACCCTTTGCAATTTCTTGTATCTCTTCTGTCGACAATATTTGAACATCATCTTCTTTTACAGCAGGGGTAGGACCGATGTTTTGCCAATTAAAATCCACAACGCCCTCTTCCGTCACCATCACCGTAATTAATTCTGCATCCCAAAATTCTAAATGGGGAGCACCGTCTATCGAAACTACTGTTGCACCCAAACTATTATGGACATATTCTACCGGAACCCCTTCTATTTGCGGTGTGAAATAGAACGTGTATGCAAAGTCATCGGTTTTGGGCAGCGGTAAATATTGCAAATCTACCTCCGTTCCGCCATTTTGGAAAAGCTCTCTACGGGCGGAATAATACTCCTCAAAACTTTCCTCGGTAGCATAATAATAAGAGCAGATAACGTCCGACATTACAAAGTTTTCTATGCCCATTTCTTCTATTGTTCTTGCGGCAGTGTTAGCCGCATCTTCTTTTGTTATGCCAATATCAAGCATTTCTTCTGCCGACAACACGTTTCCTAACCAATATTGCTTATTCCTATCTTTTTTATATGATATATGGGCATTTGGGCTTGTATCGTTTGAATAAGCGGCTAAGAAATATTCCTTTTGAGTTTCGTCCGTTAAGCTCATTATATTTGAGTTATGCGATAGGGTGAACTCGTATTTTGTTTGGGTAAACGGTGCCGGTTCCTCTGCATCCGAGTTAACTATTTCTTGAAGCCAGGCAATAGGCCCGGGGTTAAACCCGTTTTCGGGTGTGTAAGCTTCTATTTGGTCTGCTAACGCTTCTTCAAAAGTCATGCCACCATTTTCAACCATATCATTAGCAAACTCGTAGAAATATCCCATATAATCGGCATATTCCCAATTTTCAAATTCGGGGCTGTCTAAGGGGACAGAGGGTTCGCCGTGTTCTTGTATATACCTAAGTTCATCGCCAAAACCGTATTCAAAAGCGTCCTTTGCCAACACCTCGTCCAAAAGAATCTGAGCCTCTTCCTTTGACATTTGGTAGTTGTCATCATAAATTGTACCATCAAACAAAACATCGGCCGCAGTCTTTGCCGTTTCAACCGAAATCGGTTGCCACTCGGTAGAATACACCGTGTGTTTTTGTGTGTCCGGCACAAAAATTTGCGCATCTATCTTTATCGTCAGGTCGTTTGTCTGATTTTTAAAACTATCCACCCAGTTTTGCTCGGTCTTGTAATTTGCAAGCGGTATTATTTGTGCATCGAGCACCGTCTGAGTCTTTGGTTGTTCAAACCGGTGCGCTTCGTTTTCCGAAACCTCGGAAGTAATTGTTGCCGTCGGTTCCTCACTAATTGTGGTTATCGGTATGGTTTGGCAGGCAACAAGAGAGCATGTCGTTATTCCAATCAAAGCGAATGTTATTAATTTTTTCATAATGCACCTCGTTTCTTATTTTGATGTACTCATTATAAAATAGTATTAATTTCCGAGTCTTCATCGATATATTGCCAATATGTAAAAGTTATTGTTTTTCAGTATTATTTTTAAATATTATTTTCGCACATGTTTTCTTGCCCACTTCGCTTGTCATTTCAAAAGTTGCGTTGTGAATGGCGCAAATTGTATGCACCAATGAAAGCCCTAAGCCTACTCCTTCTTTGGCGGAATTATCCGACCGATAAAACGGGCGCATAATTTTTTTTATTTCGCTTTCCTCTATTCCCTTTCCATAATCTACCACTTCAAAAACAACACCGTCTTTTGTATCATAGGCTAAAACATCAACCTTGCCATAAGTCTCACTCGCAGAGATTGCGTTGTCTACAAGGTTTGCAAGTGCACTTATCATCAAATCTTTATCGCAATAAACGCTTTTTGTTTCCGTTTGGGTTTTAATTTGCACCTGTTTTTTTTCGGCACGACCCAAAGTTGTATTTATTACATCGCAAAACAATTCTTTTATTGCAACGCTATTAAATTCGGGAGAAGAATTTTCAGACACAAGTATGCTCATTAATTTTTGAGACAACCGCTCAAGCCTTTTGCATTCGTCATGCAAAAAATACAAGGCTTTTTCTTTTTGCTCGTCACCGATATTATGATACATCAACGCTTCTGAGTACCCTATTATAGAAGTCATGGGAGTTTTAAGTTCATGTGTTAAATTTGCAATAAACACCCTTCTGTTTTCAGACAATTCTTCGAGTTTATGAGAAGTTTTTTCTATTTCGTCTATTTTTTCTTTAACCGAGAGTGTCATAAAATTAAAAGCGGCGGCAACGTCTGAAAGTTCATCTTTTGTCCTGATGTCTATGCTAGCATCGTATACTCCCTTAGCAATAAGCTTGGCATTATTTTTAAGTTTATTAAGAGGTTTTAGCATATGTCGTACGGAAAACAACAAAGAAACTGCGGTAGCGGATATTATTATCATATTAATCAAAACCGCACGCAAAGTAAAATCATTTATATCTGTAATCACCCCTGTTATGTCTTTTGTCATGATTAAATCAATATTATGTGCTATACTGCCGCTGACGGCAATAATATATTCATCACCATCTTCAAATATAACATATTCACTATTAAAAATTTCTTCCGAGAAATCTACAATATATGTCGAGTTCTCATTGTAAATTATGCTGTTTGAGTAATAGACGGTAAATTCGCCTTGCCTATAATACGACGAAATAAAATCTGTTATAATAAATTCAGCTATACTCTTTTGTGCCGTAATTGAAGTTGTAGTGTCTATATATGAATTAAACGCATTGTTAATATAAGTCGCAAACAACAAACTTTCGGCCGTGGCTTCGTCTATTACTCGCCTTAAATTAGTAGAGCTGTTTGTGTTTATAAGCAACGCGGAAAAAATAAGCATGGAAACACACATAATGCTCAGCACGATAATAGAAATTTTAACCCATAACCTCATATGCTTCCCCTTTTTTCGCCGACCGACATCTGCTAATCTTCCAATCGATATCCCATTTTTGAAACAGTTTTAATAGTATCGTGAAAATTTAGTTTTTTTCGCAAACGGGAAATATGCACGTCGACTGTCCGTGTTTCGCCCTCGTAATTAATATCCCAAACTATGCTCAACAATTTTTCACGCGAGAGTGCCATATTCTTGTTTTTTGCAAGCACCAACAATAACTCGTATTCTTGCGGTTTTAACTCCACCTCTTCACCGGCTGTTTTCACCGTCTTTTTATCCGTATCGATTTCTACATTGTTTATAGATATTATATTGTTATTTACGCAATGCCTGCTAAGCACTTTCTCGACTCTGGCAAGTAATTCCATCGCTTCAAACGGCTTAACCATATAATCTTCGGCACCGTCTTTTAGTCCTTTTACCTTAGAATAAACGTCATTTTTAGCGGTCAGGAAAATAACCGGTATTTTTTTGTTTTTCATTTTCTCAAGCAACAAAAAACCGTCTGTATCCGGCAACATAATGTCTAACAATGCCAAATCATATTTGTTTTGTTGAATAAATGCGATTGCACTTTCTCCATCGTTTGCAATGTCCGTCTTGTAACCGGCCAGCGTTAAATTAAGTGAAATCAACTCTGCAATGCTTCTTTCGTCTTCGACAATCAATATATTCCTTTGCAATTTTTCGCCCTCCATAATTAAATTCTAACATATTCAAGTTTCCGAATACATACCGTATTGTTTCCGAATTGTAAATTTAATTAATCACATATCAATTGATGTTTAGTGCTCATGCTATTTCTTCAGGGTATGTTGAGAAAGCCCGATTTATGAAATTTTGTCGAACGGGCTTGCAGTTTTAGGCGACGGTCAAAAACTTGTGTTGATGTCATTCCATAAAAAAGATTTGCTGCATATCGTTATAATATAAACTATCTTGTGAAAACGAATTTAAAACAAAGCAAGGCTTTGTATGTTTCCACCATTCAAGTGTATGCTTGCATTTTTCCATATTCTTCATATCCGCCTCATAATCTTCACCCACATATTCAAAGTATGCAAACACAATGTCGTCTTGTATAAATATAGAATAGTTTTGCAGATTACACTTTTTAATGGTTTCTAAAACCTCCGGCCACGGGTTTTCGTGCAAATATTTATATGTCTTGATCTTATTGCGTTTTAACCTACCTATCTGCCCATAACAAATTTTTTTATTCATACGAAAACTTTTACTCCTAATAAATTTTTTAAAAGAGCAGCTAAACTCATATTTTTGTTTAACTGCTCTACTTTTGTTTTTTATGCCTAATTCGCAACATTGCGTATTAGGATATGATTACTTGATCTATCTATTATTCTTTTGCGATCTTGAGTCTATGAGCACTACAACTATAAGTATAATGCCCTTAACTACCCATTGCCAATACGAGTTTATGCTTAACAGAACCATTATGTTTGTTATTACTTGCAAGAATAATGCGCCTATTACTATGCCGATTATTCTTCCTCGACCGCCCGTAAGAGATGTACCACCCAACACACATATCGTCATAACATCAAACAACATTGCGTCTCCGAGCGTTACATTTCCCGATTGTGTACGTGATGTCAAACCTAATGCACCTATCATAGTTAGCACACCGCAAATTACAAATGCAAGTATACATATAAACTTAGTGTTTAAACCGGAAAGTTTAGCCGCTTCCTTATTACCACCCGTAGCAAAGAAACTTCGTCCAAGTGCGGTCTGCTTTGTGAATATTGTTAAAACAATTGCCACAACCGCCATCAAGATTACTGCTATCGGAACAGCATCTCCTACCATACCGAGTGCCAGTTCGCCAAATTCATCCGGCAAACCCGCAATCGGCAAACCGTCAGAATACAAATAGTTAACACCTTTTAGAATATTCATCGTTGTTAACGTAGCGATAAACGAAGGCATTCTTCCATACACTACGAGTAAACCGTTTGCAATACCTATTACAATAACAACACCAAGAACCATCAAAAGCGCTAACGGAATCGGTAATCCATCATTAACCGCAAACCCGGCAAACAGGATAGAAACCGTTCCTATTGTAGAAGAAATAGACATATCCATCTCTCCGGTTAGTATAACAAAGAATTCACCCATTGCTATTATTGCAATAAAAGAGGCTTGCCTCAAAATGTTGAATATGTTATCCGAAGTCCTAAAACTTGGATGTAGACAACAAATTGCAAATAGCGCCATGAACAAAATCAGAATCATCCATTCGCTCATGAATGCTTTGTAACCACCGGAATATCTTTTTGCTTTTAAACTGAAATCAGAGCTCATCTTATTCATTTTCATTTACCCCTAACAAACTATTTATTATGACTGCTTGTGTCTTGCGTTCACCTTCCACCTCATCAATTATCGCACCTTCATACATTATGTATATTCTGTTGCAAAGGCCAATCAGCTCCTCCATTTCAGGTGATACCAATATGATAGCTTTTCCTTGCTTTGCTAACTCATATATCAATTGATAAATCTCATACTTTGCGCCAATGTCTATGCCACGGGTAGGCTCGTCTAATAAAAACACTTCCACTCCACGCAACATCCACTTTGCTATTACAATTTTTTGCTGATTGCCACCCGATAATTTTCTAACGCTTTGCCACAACGAATGGTATTTTGTTTTCAATTTTGTGTTGTATTCGTATGCGGCTTCCAATTCTTTTTGATTGTCTTGAAATATTCCAAACTTTCGGAATTTATTAAGCGAAGGCATTGTCGTATTGTCTTTAACATCGTATTCCATGTTGAGCCCTAAAGTTCTGCGCTCGTCGGGAACCAAACCAATACCTTTACGAATTGTTTTATATGGCTTGTTCGCATTCATCTTTTCACCTTTGAAATATATGTCTCCCGACACAACAGGGTGATTTCCATATAAAGCATGAATAAACTCGGTCTTACCGGCACCTAACAAACCGGCTATTCCCACAACTTCACCTGCACGGACAGAGAGGTTAACATCTCTGAATGCCTTCTTTGCAGTAAGATTCTTTGTTTCGATCATCAAATCTCCGAATTTTTCGTTGATCGGCGGATACGCATTCTTCAGCTCTCTACCGATTATCATCTTAATCAATTCGGGTTTGTCAATTTCCGCAACCTTACCCGAGTTGATATAGCGGCCATCACATAGCACGGTATAAGAGGCACAACACTCAAATATTTCATCTAAGCGATGCGAAATATATATTATTCCTATTCCCTTACTTGTCAGCAACTTAATGATTCGGAAAATATTTTGAATATCCTTTTCTTGCAAAACTGCCGTCAACTCGTCAAAAACAACAATCTTTGGGTTTTCAAGCAACGCTTTAGCCAACTGTATCAATTGTTTTTCTGCCGTACGCAGTTGATGAACCGGTACTTGCAAGTTAATATCGCATTGCAAAAAATCCATCAATTCTTCTGCACGCTTTTTCAGCTTTTTCCAGTCGATAAACACTCCTTTATGTTCATATCGACCGATAAAAATGTTTTCTACTCCGTTTAAATCTTCCATCAACGTAAATTCTTGATGTACAATCGCAATACCCTTACTCTGAGATTCTCTAATAGAGTATGCAGAGGTTTTAATTTTCTGACCTTCAATATATAGCTCACCTTGTGTCATACGATTCTCGCCCGTAATACACTTAGACAATGTAGATTTGCCTGCGCCGTTCTCGCCTACCAAACCATGGCATTCGCCCGGCATTAACGTAAAGTTAACATTGTCTAAGGCCTTCACGCCCGGAAACTCCATAACACAATTGTTAATTTGTATCAAAGGTGTCACTTTTTTCTCTCCACTCATAGCCATAACCACCCAAACGCTTCGACACCGGAGCATATTACATTATTATCCGGGTTCTCAGGATTTCTTATATTATTTATGATGCGTTTAATTTCATGATAAGGGAACATACAACTCAACACTCCCGTTTCCCCGACCGGATTAATATCAAAAAACATTTCCTTCGCAATATCAAAATCTTTTTCATTGAAATATAAAATTTCGTCTAATATTTTGTCTTTTGCCACCGGGTCTTGTTCTTTTTCATATCTTAGTGCCGCTAAGGTTAAGTCATAAATTACCGCATTACGTCTTTGTGCATTGTGCAACCTGTCAAAATGTGGTAACCAAGGACGAAGTTTCTTGTCTGTATAGCAAATATCTTGCAACGCTTCTATCATAGAAAGGATTTTATGATGATTTTCCTTTGCACACACAATGGTTGGAATATCGCCTTCGTTTATCTTGTTTTTTTGGAAGGGGAAAGGTGTTTCATACAACGGAATTTGGCTCTCGTGTATGGTAAGCATGTTTTTCATAACATAGTGTACCATTCCGCCGAACTCTCCGAAATTCAACTCGCATGCACGCAAGTAAAACTCTTCTTCGTCCATTTCAGAACCCCAGCCATAGTTTCCGTGTGCAAACAAGTGCATAAACAAACCATACCATTCAAACATAAAGCCGTTTACGCCATGTACGCCCATCTTAACGCTTCCTCTGTGCTGTCTGATGTCTGCTTCTATCACCTGTTCATTAGCTTCGTCTTCATACCTAATTAAATTTGAGGCAAACGTTCTGTATAGTCTTCCCATAGTTGAAGTAATAGAGTTTGACTCTGTGTCTCTTGCCCAAATCCTATGCTTACCAAAAGCATCGCACCATTTTTCAAACTCACTCTCGGGAACATATAGCCCGGGTGCCCAGAAAAGCATAATATCTTCCGGCATAGATTCTACACATTCACGTAAAAACTCCGGATCTTTTTCTAACGGCGGTTGCCTAAATGCACGTATCCCCAAAACCGCTTCGGGGTTTATTGCACGAACGGCATCATAAATCTGATTCAACAACCAAAAATTAGCTTTGTGCTTAGCTTCGCCCGGCGACACAGACACAGAATGCCAACGTTCTTTGCATTTGTCGCATTCGCAGAACCAAAAACCTTCTTCGCTTTCTTCTAAGGTATAGCCATCAAAACCAAGTCTTGCAATTTGTTCCATAGAATAAATTATGTAAGATACATTCTCTTCGTCCGACAAACACAGGGAATCAAAATCGTTAACATATCCCGAGCCTGCCGGTGGAATCATCCGCTTTTCAGGCTGTTTAATAGTACGGGCACCGTTATACGAATTAAGCCCCACATAGGCAAATATTTTAACATCGAACTTATGAGCCAGTTTAATAAACTCTTCCAAAAACGGTTTTTCGAGGTTAGGGTGAGTAAACCTCATTCTCAACCAGCGTCTATTCTCCGCATTCCATATATCTATCGGTATATTACGGAATTCGGTTTCCGGATATTCCGGAAGTGTAAACGGCCAATAGCCGTATAATATCATATTCATTTGGTTTATTTTGTTATCAAGGCAAATATTTAGGTACTCTGCCCACTCTTCAAATCCCCAAAGCTGACAATCAAACCCTATTCTTCCATAACCCGCATACCATGCAAATGTCGGAGCTACCGCCCTAACATTCAAAGAAGGATAATCGGTAATTGTACACATTGGTAATTTGTAATTTTCATCTTTTGTTTCAATCAACATCTTAAGAGATGTGAGGCCGTTAATCAGGCCTGCTTTTTGCTCGTAGTGTAGTGTAGCACTTTGTTTATTAACATCAAGATAATATCCTTGTTCAACAAACAATTCGGGCATAGTTTCTAAAAAACCATCTAACGAGGCCACTATACGAACAGTATAGCCGTTGTCCGAATTTTTTGAAATCTCCATATCCGGATAATTCCAAAATCTGTCACGTGCATATTCTACTACGGTGTCAATATTCTTATCTGCATACAGCGTGATACTATTAAATAAATCGGTATATTCATTTTTATCTACTATATGTTTTGGTTCAGGTAATAATCGAATCATTGTAGACCTCCTAATATCAAAACAGTACGTCATCCCAAAAATAATTGTTTTTCATCAATTATCAAGGGGGAAAATCCCCCTTGATAATGACAATTTATTCTAATCTGTAAAGTGTAATCGGGCTTATCCCAACCAACCCCAGTTTTTCCAGTCATATTCTGAAATATTAGCCGGAGTAATAGCTTCGGGATCGGGTAGGTCATAAATTTCGGGTAATGTTTCGCCGTTTGCCAAAACACGTACCATTGCATCTGTTGCTTGGTAGCCGAGTACTACGGGATCTTGTAACACTTCGCCTGCCCAAGCCGCATTACCTTCTTCTATCCAACCAAGAACGTCTATGTCGCCTGCAATACCGATAAATTTAATGTCTTCGTTTCCTTGTGCTACAGCCGCATTGTATGCACCTACAACAAGAGCATCGTTATGGCCGGACACAACGTCGATAACTGTTTCACGTTGCATAACATTTTCCATTAAAGTTTGTGCAGAATCACGATTACCGGCACCGGTGTCGCCTTCTTCAACTATTGTTGCATTCGGGAATGTCGCTAAAACAGTGTCTTTGAATCCTTCGAATCTGTCTATACTAACTTGACCCGATGTCGGGCGAGTGATAAATACGCAAACCGGGTCTTCTTTGCCTAATGTTTCAAGGTAATCAACCGCAACAGCACCTGCAACTTCACCTAAGGCACGCATGTCATGGCCAACGAATGTAGACCAAACCATATCTTCTTCCGTTTGTGCGTCTTGAGCATAATCCACTACTACAAAGGGTATGCCTTCTGCTGTGTATTTTTTCATTAACGGTATAGCGGACGAAGCATCTGCCGGGCTCAAGATTATGCCATCACAGCCTGCAGCAACCATGTTTTCAATGTTTGTCAACATCGTTTGAACATCGCTTCGAGAGTCTTCAAATACAAATTCAAGTTCAACACCGGCTTCTGCCGAATTGTCTGCCGCCCATTGGTTGCAACCGTCTATCACACCTTGGAACCAAGTATATGCTGTTAATTCCATAATCGAAACACCGATTTTGAATTTTTTAGCACCGCTTTCTTCTTCGGCCGCCGGAGCTTCTTCTTCAGCCGCCGCCGGAGCTTCTTCTTCGGCTGCCGCCGGAGCTTCTGCAACAGGTTCTTCTGCCGGTGTTGCAGGCGAACACGCCACAAATGCAAAGCAAGCAACAATCACCAAGCTTAATAAAACTAAAATACTCTTTTTCATTTTGTTCCTCCTTAATATTGTTAGTCTTTTTTAAGTTAAATGAAACTTTTACCTTCGCAAACCAAGTTTTCAAAAATTTTCGCACATTTAAACCTGTTTTTTTAAAACACTATGCACTACAGAAATTAAAACCATTCGGCTACATCAGGTGCAATATTTCTTCTAACCTATTCGCTATAACAAAAGTAAATTCATTTCTGCTTTCACTTTTGTCATGCTTTCTTATAAAACATACACAAGAAATTTTGTGTATTAGAACCCTAATTCGTACATTTTACCCACGGGAGTGCACAAAGATTCATAACCATCTTTTGTTACAACAACGCCGATTTCCCATCTTGCGCCAAAGCCCGGTCCACTAATAAATGTATCTACTTGGAAAGTCATATTTTCTTCAAGCGGATAATGTGTATTAGGCTCCATCCACGGCGGCTCAACTTCTATCATACCCGTACCATGACAAGGACCGTAAACATAATTATCTTTAAATCCTCTTTCTTCATATTGCTTTAAAAACTCTATCGCTATCGAACTTGCTGTAACTCCTGCCTTAATTTGATCTTTTGTCCAATTGTGCATTTCCAAACAGAAGTCTATATATTTTCTTCTTTCTTCGGTAAGCTTGCCCATGCAAATAGGTAAACCTAAAGCCGGCGAATATCCATCAACCTTTGCGGATAAATTAAGTTGAACGATATCGTTTTTGCCGATAATTCTATCCGGTCTTGAACGTGAAATTGCATGACTCGTAGATTTTTCACTGAATACATACATAGGTAGGCCTTCGTATTCCGCACCCATCTCGTATATTGCACGTTGTGCAACACCCACCATTTGAGTTTCGGTAACACCCGGTTTTAACGCTTTAATTACTTCTTCTGTTGCATACTCTGCCATTTTAAAACCACTCTTTAAGCAAGCAATTTCATTTGCCGATTTTATACTTCTCAACTTCACCATAATCGGATCCGCTTTAACTATTTCCGCTTGCGGATAAGCTTCTTTAATACCATCCATCATAACTAAAGTTGTGTTAAGCCAGCTTGCAACACCTATCTTAATTTTTTCGCCGGTAACGCCTATGCTTTTTAATACATCTCTAAACGTATCGGGTTTAAGATGAGGTGCAGAAGGATCTGCCGACTCTCTGTATTCCATCAAAACAAATATTTTTTCTATACAACCCATGTCGGCCGCAAATATTTTGCTTTCTAATCCACACATCAAAGCACAGTCCCCATTTGCGGAAACTGCTACACCCGCACGTTCAAACAGTGGCCAAAACCCACTCAAATAACGTGCATCTGCATAATCAGACTCGGTAGAGTTTACGATAAGTACATCTAATCCCATTTCTTGTGTTAACTTAGCTGCCCGGGCAATACGTTCTTTATACTCGTACTCCGGAATTTTTACAATTTCCATATCAAACCTCCTATAAATTCACATGGTTTTTCTTCCATTGTGTCGCAAAATCATCGCACCGCTCAAAAGCAGCGCCTCTGTCCTTTAACATGTCTATTAACAACGAAAACTCCTCGCACGCCTTTTCGCCGCAATTTTTTATAATAAATTCATCGGGAGTAACCTTAGCCTCTCCAAAATGAAATTCTGACGGCTGTTCAACAAATTCCCAAGGATGAATATATAAGCACAACACAGGGCTTACTCCTTTTTCTTGAGCAAATTCTATGAACCCTTCACATTTTTCAAACAATGCTTTTGCACCCTGCGTCCTAAACAACGGCCACTGGTCTCTGTCTCTTTCTAAAGGCGAATCTGCCGACTTCATACTCATATCAGCAAAATTCGGGATTTGCAATATATTCATGTCACCTTTTTTTGTCCAATCGTCTTTGCACGGATAATATGGCTCGAACTGTTCTCTGTAAAAATACATTGGATAAGTTGCATCGCAAACATACCCTAAGCTTTCCAATGCGTTTACAACCTCTGTTGATCCCCACAAACGAGGACACCTCCACGATTTGGGCGCTTGTCCCATTTCTTGAGCCACCCAATCGGTAGCCATTTCTATACGTGGGCGAACTTCATGCTTAAGCAACGGTTTTACACCCGGCAACGGAAACAGTTCGTCTCCTACCGTTTCATGATAAAGCGAATGACACCCAACTTCTTGCCCGGCGTCCATCACCCATTTTACCGCTTCGGGGTTTTGCGCCGCCGCTTCACCCGTAAAAAAGAATGTAGAAAGAACATCTTTTTTTTCTAATATATCGAGTAATCTGGGAACGCCACGTTTAACGCCTTCGTAAAAAGGTGTAAAACTGCCAACATCTGTTTCAGTATCTATGCCGATAATTACTGTAATATCCTTACTCATATCGCACCTCATAATTTTTATTTAAAAATTGTATCCCGTTGTCGCATAAAATGCCATTGGTTGGTTCCTTGTGTCTAAACGCCCGTATTGCACTACTATCGGAACACTGCTATTTATGCTAATGGCATACTGCATTTCCCTCGGTATGCGTACACCGCCAAGATCTTCCTCGTTGTCTGTACGAATACACCGAACACGTTCGGGCAAAACTGTGAATTTAATATCTTTGTTTGGCTCCTTGTCTGTGTAATACAAGGTCATGCTTATCTGCGCTTCTTCTTTTGTCATGTTAAGAATAACTATAGATTCATGTCCTTTTAGCTGATAATCTCCTGAAGGCGGCATTTCGCCATCGGCAAATACCCATACTTTCTTTCCATAACGACTTTCCATAAAGCGTACCTCGCATCAAAAATATTTTATTTTAATCTGAACTTACTTTTATTATATTCACCCATTGCAAAAAAAGCAATAGTTTTAACCGGAAAAAAATTAAATTAAATTTAAACGTTTCACTTTACATAGTTTTTTTTTATGCTATAATACAGTTATTAAGGCTCCGTTTTGCCCGGTAGAAATTAGTATAGCAACAAAATAATATTCTTATAGCACTACAAATATTGAAAACACATAATTCTTGTATGTTTATCACTGCTCCATCAGCCTTCAAAAAAATTGAAGAGGAGACAATTACATGTCTACTATTAAAGACGTTGCAGCAACCGCAGGTGTATCTATCGCTACCGTATCATACTACATAAATCAGACAAAACCCGTAAGCAGCCGAACAGAAGAAAAAATACGAGCGGCAATCGAACAGCTTGCATATACACCAAATTTGTCTGCAAAAAGTTTAAAATCAAAGCAGTATAACGATATAGGAATTGTGCTGCCTAACTTAGACAACGCCTACTACTCACAAATTTTTCGCGGCATACAAAAAGCCTTCCAAAACACAGATTATTTTTTAAATTTGTCGCTAACATACGACATTCCGGAAATTGAAACCAATTATGTCGAGAACTTATTGAAAAAGAATGTGTGCGGGCTGATTTTGGCTACCTGTCAACCCGATAACCACCAATATTATTTCGATCGTTTTACATCTAAAGATAAACCACTTGTGCTAATAGACAGGTTAATCCGTAACTTAGATTCTGTTTTTGTGACATTCGACAACAAAAAAGCCATCTACAACATTACAAAAACAATTTTAGACACAGGCAAAAAGAATATATATATTTTTACCGGTCCGGAAATATTTTCGTGCGAACAAGAATCTATTATCGGCTATATTAACGCATTTTTAGATTCGGGGATAGAACCCGACGACTCTATGATAATCACAATTCCTCTCAATAAGGAAGAGGCTTTTCGCAAAACCGTTCGCATCATGAACACCAATACCCCCGATGCCATAATTTCAACTTCCGAAAACAGTGCAATGGGCATAATAGAATATTTATTGCTACTCGATTACAAAATACCTCGGGATATTCCGGTTATCGCACTCGGTGAAGAACACTGGAACCGCTATACACATTCAATAGCATCAATCGGCGCCGTACGCCCGGCCACTCAGTTAGGTGAAAAAGCAGCCGAATTGTTAACAGACCAACTACGTTCCCCCAAAATTTTCGAGAAGCAGCACATTGTGTTAGACTCCAAATCAACAGATTTTATTGGCACTCAACCGAGTAAAATAAGCGTCTGCGAAGAAAAACGTCAAATTCGTCTACTTATGGTAGACACTCCTCAGGTTTCGGCTATAACAGGGCTACTGCCTCATTTTGAAAAGACAACAGGTATTTCGCCAATTATTGAAATTATTTCTCAACAGCATTTACTCGAGCGAATTTGGCAAGAACAAAAAGAACTTGTGCCGTCTTCCGATATCTATATGTTTGACATACCTTGGTTGTACGACCTTGCAAGTTCGGGTACACTTGCAGACATTACAGATTATATCAACGCACCCGAATTTAATTCCGATATATTTTTACCTAACTGCTTAGAGCATTTCAGCGAATTTGAAAATAAATATTATGGTTTGCCATTTATGTATGCACCTCAAATTTTTTATTACAGAAAAGATTTATTCGAGCACCCAAAACTTGCCGCCGCTTTCCAAAAAGAATATCACAGCAAATTGCGTCCGCCCTTGACTTGGACAGAGTTTAATGCAATTTCTGAATTTTTCACAAAAAACAACATGCCCGAAAACACTGTAGAATACGGCATTTCCATACCGACCGCTTATAAAGAGTGTATGGTTCCCGAATTATATTTGCGTTTGTGGTCATACGGCGGAAAAGTGTTCAACAATAAATTGAATGTAGCATTAGACAGCCCCCAAACATTAAAAGCATATACCAACTACAAAGGTGCATTTAAATTTGCCAAACCCGATAACAAAACCGCAACAGATTTAAGTGCAGTAGCCGATTTCATTAACGGCAACACCGCAATGGTGGTTACATATCCGTCGTTCTTAACCGATATTGTAGACTTGCGCAACAGTAGTTTAATCGGAAGCATAGGATATAACCACGTACCCGGCAAAACCCCTATATTAGGCGGATGGAGCTTAGGAATAAACTCTAAGTCAAAAAACATAGAAGATTCTTTTGCCTTCCTACATTGGGCTTGTACTAACGAAAATGCAAAGTATTTGGCTCTGCTTGGCGGACAACCCGCCGTAAAAAGCGTGTTTACGAACGATGAGCTTGTTACGCTATACCCATGGCTGCCCATTTACTCGGCCGCCTATAAATATGCCAAACCTGTTATTCCACCCTATAAAAAGGGAGTACCCGTAATTTCGCAAGATAAAATAGATTCTATTTTATGTAAATATGCAGTAGATTTAATAGACGATAAAATGTCCGCATCAGAGG
>CAYJNC010000002.1:0-5291 GCA_964371185.1 uncultured Christensenellaceae bacterium | reverse complement strand
CGTGCCACACATGCAGATTTAAAAACTTTATTCAATGCCGGATTTAAATAAAATTTTGCCGAATATCTGCTTTAAAACATTAACTTCAGAACAGAAAACGAGGTATGCCTCACCCTTTACATTAAAATAGTGTTTAACGTGCTTGACACAAATTTATTCGTTGTTTAAAATAAACAGCAGGACACAATTTTTTGGGGGTTAAAATGCAAAAAAATATTCTTATAACCGGCGGAGCCGGTTTTATCGGTAGTCATATTAGCACCGAACTTATTTTACAAGGTTACAATGTAATAATTGCCGATAATTTTTCTAACAGCAGTAAAGATGTTATTTCTCGTATTGCCAAAATAACCGGCACACCTATCAATCTATATGCCATAGACGTACGAGATTCTAAATCACTTACAGAAATCTTTTCGCAACATGATATTTATGCTGTAATTCACATGGCCGGTTTAAAGGCCGTCGGTGAGTCATCGGTTATACCGATTGAATATTTTTCTAATAACCTGAGCGGAACAATAACATTATTAGAAACTATGAAGACAGCCAATGTAAAACGATTAATATTCAGTTCTTCTGCCACTGTATACAGCACGGCACAAAGCCCACCATACACCGAAAACATGCCCACCGATGCCATTAATCCTTATGGGCGAACAAAACTTTTCATAGAAAAAATGCTGCAAGATGTATGTACTTCCGACAATAGTTGGAGCATTACCTCTTTGCGCTATTTCAACCCTATCGGCGCGCACCCAAGCGGACTTTTAGGCGAAACTGTTATTGGTACCCCAAACAACCTAATGCCCTACATCACTCAGGTTGCCTTAGGTGAATTAAATTACCTCAATGTTTTTGGTAATGATTACAATACCCCCGACGGGACTTGCCAAAGAGATTACATACATATTATGGATTTAGCGGACGGGCATATTGGCGCATTAAACCGTCTTTCTAAACCCGGTTATTTTGTTTGTAATTTGGGTACGGGCAAACCTGTTAGTGTATTAGAAATCATATCTGCATTTGAGAATGCAACCGGTGTTTCTGTCGATTATAAAATTACCGACAGGCGTGTCGGTGATGTTGCCGTCTCATTTGCCGATGTAACACAAGCAAAACAAGAATTAAACTGGGTGGCAAAGTATTCCTTAGAGCAAATGTGCACAGATAGCTTGAATTGGCAAAAAAGGCTATCCGCCGGTACCATAGAGTAGGCTTGCTCGCATCTCAAACCATTAAAATCGTTACAAAATAAATATTTAAAAAAAGAGCGGTGTTTTTTAACTCCGCCCTTACTTAATTACTATTTTGCCGACAAACCATATCAGTTTACTTCAAATGAACTTTTTGCTTATCTATACACTTATCGATAAATGCCATGTTTTGTTTTGTCCACTCTATTGTCTTTTTTAAGCCTTCATCTATTTCTGTCTTAGCTTCAAACCCCAATTGCTCTTTTGCTTTGGTCGTGCTTCCAAATCTTTTGCCCGAATGATCCCACTTACGTTTGCCCGGGTCGGTAATTGGTGTTTTGTTTCCTGTAATTTCATTGATCAAAGTTGCAAGCTCTAATATAGAGGTTTCTCTTCCGCTTGCAATGTTGTAAACACCGCCGGCTTCCCCACGCAGTGCGCAAGCGCAAAGCCCTGCCACAATGTCGTCCACAAAAATAAAGTCTCTTGTTGCAATACCGCCGTTTTCAACAGTAAGCGCCATGTCGTGTAAGGATTGATATATAAATGTTGGTGTCACGTTACGCCAAATTGTTGCGGGTGTACCCCTCCATTGCCCTGCTCCTAAAACTTCGCCCGGTCCGTATACATTTTGAAACCTCGCCTTTACAACAGGTAAATCGAACGCTTTAAAATAATAGTTTGAATAAAACTCCCCGAATATCTTAGACATCTGGTAAGGGCTGTCTAAGTAGAGCGAAACGGGCGCATCTTCATCCGTTGCATGAGCCTTATCGAAAGTTTTTTCGGCTACCGTGCATCCTGCCGACGAATAGACAACTTTTTTCAAGTTCTTAAAATCTTTTATCTTTTCGTAAAATTTAAGAGTTGTAAATGTGTTGTTGTCATGGTCCGCGATGGGGTCGGCCATACTGCTTTGGTTGCCATGATATGTGGCTAACTGAAACGCATAATCTAAATCATCGCTCAATTTATTTAAAATATTGTCGTCGGTTACCGACCCATTTAAAAATGTCACTCGGCTGTCGTTCGGTAAATTTTCTTCTTCCGCAGACATTAAATTGTCTATTACCACCACTTCACGCGCACCTTGTGCAAGCAAATGTTTTACCAAATTACTGCCTACAAAACCTGCACCGCCCACAACCGCAATTTTATTGTCTAAAAAATCCATTCTTATATTACACTCCCTTTTTTGCTTTTAAAATACCTTTTTATGGGGGTGTTGAAAAAGTCCGATTAATGAAATTTTGCCGATTTAGCTTGCAGTTCAAGGCAAAAAATGTAGCTTTAGCACCGCTAAGGCGAGGCTTTTTAACGATGAAATGCAAGGCAAGGTGGTGAAATTTCGAAATTATGACTTTTTTGAACACGCCCTTTATATAACAACTACCCTCGGGCACTTATAGTTGTTGCCCTTAGGTAGCTGTCTAATAATCTTGAATATTTGTTTATTCGTCCATCTGTTTTAAATGTGTATATGTTTGAGTGATACCATATTCTTTATACCACTCAATTGTGTTTTTAACGCCTTCTTCCAAAGATGTGCTAACATTCCATTCAAAATCTTTTTGTGTTTTTGATGGGTCTAACAATATTGTGTAAACATCATCGGGGTTACGCTCTTTAACTTCAACCGGCTCGTCTAAGGTGATGTCTAATGCTTCTATTGTGGCATCGAACAACTCTTTAATGGAATAATCCGTTCCCGAAGAAATGTGATAAGCACCTCTCTCGCCCATGCCATCAACCGCTTTTTCAACCGCATTTACCAAGTCTTGAACGTAGATAAAGTCTCTTCTTGTATCCATGCAGAAGCACTTTTTACCCGTCGTTAAACGATGATAGAATGTCGGCAGAGGACCACTTAAATTTCTCGGACCGTAAGAGTTTGCCAAACGGAACGAAATATAGTCTAAACTGCTTAGCGCAATATAGCTTTCCGCCGTTGTCTTGCTGATAGCATAACTGCTACCCTCTAATTTTAATGGGTGATTAAGCGTAATCGGTTGTTCCTCCGGTACTAAGCCGTAACCGAGTGCCGTTTGGAAATAAATCATACGCTTGATTCCCGCTTTTTCGGAAGCTCTTACAACATTAACCGTTCCAAGAACGTTAGACTTTGAATCTTCCTCCCAATCATGCGGATCTTTGTATGACGCCGCCGCATGTATAACAACATCGGGAGCAAAATCACAAATTGTTTTTTCCACCAACTCGGTATCCGCAATTGTTCCTTCAATAACCTGTAATTTGTCGCAAGGTGTTAGGTTGTCTCTTCTGCCCGTTGCGTAATTATCTATCACCATAACCTCGTCGCCGCGTGCAAGCAACCTGTCTGCTATTGTAGAACCAATATGCCCTGCACCGCCTGTAATATAAACTTTCATATACAATCTCCTTTTAAATAATTTCATCGTTTACAATTACTTATTATACTTTTATTTATGCAATTATTCAACCATTACTTGCCCATTACAATTATAAATTCTTTTACTTCAATAATTTATCATTATGATTAATGAGTTTTATTGTTTACCTGTATTATATTTCATTACTTTTTCGTCAACTTGTAACAACTGCCAATCCCTGCATATAATCCATTAGCATTACACGGGATTCCAACTTCATTAACGTACAGCCCTTTCAAAAATGTTTTGCTTTCTTCATCTAACAATTCTGAATCAGCCGCTTCCTGCCCAATTTCTTTAAACATATCAATTTCCATCTTTGAAATAGAGTTACCTCTAAGTTCTACTTTGAAACCGGATTCTTTACATATATCAGTAAACTCTTTTTCTGTATAACAATTAGCAATAGGGCACTCTGCTCCATCTGTTAACACTTTGAATAAACTGCGTTTGTCGTCAGCGTCTCTTCTTGCAAAACATTCAATAAAACTTTTTCTGTTTTTAAGCCATGCATGATAGCATACATAAAGATGCATATATAACGAATCATAATTATAAACCATTATTTGACAATAACCATCATCCTTTAATATCCTATAAAACTCATTTAATATCTTTCCCATATCAGGAGTATGATGTAGAACACCAGAAGAATGAATAATATCTACGCTTCCGTTTTCTAACGGGAGAATATCATCTTCCTCGTTAATTTCAATATATTCTATATTCTCATCGTTATGTAAGACTGCTCGTTTTCTCGCCAATTCAAGTGCAGTAGATGACACATCCATTGCAATTATTTTTTTTGCTTTTGAATACTCGGAAAATCCAACTACATCATTACCCGGTCCACATCCATAATCTAACACGACTTTGCCATCCGCACAATTAACAGGCATTTTTTCTATATATCCCGGATATTGAATATTTCTCCAGATAAAATATTCTAAAGATTCTTTTCTATCTTCAAATATTTTTGATGCTGTTACATTATGCCTCGTCCAATATTCTTCCGATTTTTCCATTCTCTCTTCTTTTGACAATATTGGAATTTCAAATAAATGATCAGGAATTTCTTCTTCCTTAATATTCTCATCTAAAACTTCTTCTTTTGCTACCTCTTCTTGAGCCACCTCTTCTTTTGCTACCTCTTCTTTTGCTACCTCTTCTTTTGCTACCTCTTGCGCATAATTTTCATTTTTTTGTCGTTTTCTTTTAAATAAAAACACTTTTTCTCCTCCACCAATAAAATTACTCAGATTAATTCCCTCATTTACCATTACTTATTATACTTTTATTTATGCAATTATTCAACCGTTATTATGAATAATTGTTACCTATCTTTTAATATCTCGTCTATTTCGTTGTCAAACATTTTAACGAAATGCGAATAACTGTATTTGTCGTTCATTATTATCTCTTCATACGCACAATTAGTTATTCTTTCTCTTTCCTTATCGTCGTTTATTATGTCTATAACATGGTCAACATTGCTGAAATCTCTTTTTAGCTCGACAAAATGCCTGCCGGGCACAAATATCCCCTGAAAATATCCCTCATACATAACCTGCAAAGTCTTACACGCCGCCGCCTCAAAATGTCTGGGTGAAATGGCTCTGTATTGCGGACCGCTCTCATACTTGCTTAAATGCACAAGAACTTCTTCATCGGTCGCATTCGG
>CAYJNC010000001.1:0-37991 GCA_964371185.1 uncultured Christensenellaceae bacterium | reverse complement strand
AATATAATATCATTGATATTTATAAAGATATTTCTTAAAAATATCAATGATACTATTCTTCATTATATCACTATATTTGTTTGCTTACAAGGAAAAAAGCAAAGCAATAGTTTACTTAAAGTACTTCTATCTTGCTTCTTTCTTTAACCTCTTTCATTGCGTTTCTCGTGTCAAACACAACTTTTGCGGCCCTATTCACTTCTTCATAATCCACATTTGTGTTTGCTGTTGTTATTACAACAATGTCATATGCGGAAATTATGTTTTCGTTTATTTCCGGTATACTGCTTTTTTGCACACCGTTATGTCTGTATTTCGGTATCATTTTGTCGTAGTAGTCGACATCAGCGCCCTCTTTTTCAAAATTTTCAATAACCGCCAAAGCAGGGCTTTCTCTGTAATCGTCTATGTCTTGCTTGTAAGCAACACCCAACACCAATATTTTAGATCCGTTTATCGGCTTCTTAAATTTATTCAATATTTTTGAAACGCGCTGAACAACATATTTTGGCATACGATCGTTTATCATAGCAGATGCTTCTATCATGGAAGTATGAAAACCGTATTTGCGAGCCTTCCACGAAAGATAATATGGGTCTAAGGGTATGCAATGTCCACCCAAACCGGGGCCCGGGTAAAACGGTTGGAAACCGTACGGCTTTGTTTTTGCCGCCTCTATAACTTCCCAAATATCAATGTTCATTTCGTCACAAAGCATTGCAATTTCGTTTATCAAACCTATATTTATGTTTCTGTATGTATTTTCAAGAATTTTTTCCATCTCGGCAATACGCGGTGAAGACACTTCAAAAACATCTCCTTCGAGCACACTGCGGTACATTGCCGAAATAACTTCCGTGGCTTCTTTTCCAACACCACCCACAACTTTAGGCGTGTTTTTTGTTTTAAACAACAAATTACCCGGGTCTACTCGTTCGGGTGAAAAACCCAGATAAAAATCTTCTCCGCACTTAAGTCCCGAGCCTTCTTCTAAAATAGGCAATAACAACTCTTCGGTTGTGCCCGGATAGGTTGTAGACTCTAACACAACGATAGTGCCTTTTTTCATGTGTTTTGCAATTTCTTGCGCACTGTTTTTTACATAGCTTATATCCGGCTGTTGATATTGATCGAGCGGCGTGGGCACACAAATAGCAATAAAATCTACTTGTGAAACAAAAGAAAAGTCTTCGGTTGCACTTAAAACCTTACTTCTAACCATTTCCGCCAAATCTTCGTCTACTATATCACCAATATAGTTTTCGCCTCTGTTTATCGCTTCTATTTTTTCTTTTTGAACGTCAAACCCAATAGTTTTAAAGCCTGCCTTCGCTTTTTCTACCGCAAGCGGCAAACCTACATAGCCAAGCCCTATCACACCGACGGTGATATCACAATTTTCTATACGTTTTAATATTTCATTTTTTTCAATCATACCCATTTTCCTCTCTTGCCTATAAAACTTTTTTAATTATACCTTATTTTTTTGTATTATTCAACCGTATTAAGCATATTAAAACACGTAAAACATATAAAAAACAGGCTATCGTATACAATGTTCATCACCAATATTTACCGGCTGTATTTGACATTCTTTGCAAGGCTATAATATAATGTATATATCTGATCGAAAGGAAAAACCAATGATAAGCATACTGCATAGTCTACTGATATTATTTACATTATCTATAATAATTATTGCTTTTGGTTCTTTTTTTTCAAAACCTTCCGATGAACCGTCTTTTGGAAAACCTTTTTTATTAGGTTTCTTGTTACTATATCTTATTTCTTATTTTATTGTTTTACCTATGACTCTTCTGCGTCAATCATTATCCGACACTACCGTAATATGGGCTTTTGTCGTATTCGGACTCACAATATTCGCTTTTATATACAAACGTAAAGTTTGCTTTAATATTATAAAAAGCTTTTTTATTGCTATAAAAAAAATAAGACTTCCGGAAATCATTGCCTTAGGGTTATTCGCTTTTCAGCTGATAATTGTTTTAGGGTTTAGTTACACTGATTACGACGATACTTTTTATACCGGCACAATCAGCACCGCCGTATATACGGATACCATGTACATATATGATCCCTATACCGGTTTTCCTCTCGAAATCTTAAATTCCCGATACGCAATCGCTACCTATCCGATGACTTCAGCCGTTATGTGCAATTTATTCTCGCTTCACCCCTTACTCCTGACAAGAATTGTTCTACCCATACTTTTGCTATTTATTTCAAACCTAATATTCTACAAAATAGGCCAAGAATTTTGGCCGAACAGCAATTATGCCCCAATAGTCTTTTTAATTATGGCAACAGTTGTAAACCTGTTCGGCAATTCTTCTATTTATACACCTTCACGATTTTTATACACACGAATTTCGCAAGGTAAAACTATATTATGTAATATTTTAATTCCACTCGTTATTCTGTTTGCATTGAAAATCTTTAAAAAGCCAAACGAGAAAAAATATTGGGTTTATATGCTCATGGTTACCGCTACTTGCAGTTCTTTTTCCACATCGTCCATGTACATTATTCCCGCTACTTTAGCAAGTTTTGCAATTCCGTTTGCCATTACAAGTAAAAGTTTAAAAATATTCAGAAACTTCTTAATTTGCTCTGCTCCATGTATTGCGGTAATAAGTTTATATTACTTACTCATCGCCGGATACATTATTTTATAATCGAGGTCTGTGTATGTTAGAATTAGCCGAATTATCTGTTAGAGAAGTATTAACCGCCTATAATGGTGTAAGTATGTACATCGGACTTTATTGCGCCGCTTTACTGTATGTTCTAATAAAGGGAACGCCCAAAGAAAAGGCTATTTTTTTGTATCCTTCGTTGTTTTTGTTGCTTACCGTATTCAACCCTATAATTGCACCTGCGCTGTCATCATTTTTCGGCGAACTATCAACCTACTATAGATTTTTATGGGCACTTCCCGTTGTGATTTTGTTAGGTCATACCGCAACAAAATTAATAATTTCTCAAAACAAAAAAATAAAGCAGTTAGCCGTAATAGCCGCCTGCCTATTAATAGTCGTCGTTTGCGGACAATTTATCTTTAAAAACACCGCATTGGTTCCTGCCGAAAACATTATGAAAGTATCCGATGATTTAATCAACGTTGTGGAAATAATCAAGCAAAACCAACAAGAAGACCCTAACCTTTCAGACGAAAACATAAAGGCGATTGTTCCTTTTCCGTTCGCACTCGAAATTCGTTCTTACGATCCTTCCATCTACCTTGCTTATGGCCGAAACGATTATTTACAAGAAATCACCGGGCGTGTCCCCGATGAACAAGAAACCGAAAACATAGCAACCTTGTTGCAAGTCTTTGAATATGCACAACCCATTCCAACTAAAGACCTTCAACATATTTTGATAGAAGAAGAGGTTGATTATATGGTTTTCACATCGGCTCTCAACATACAAGAATTAGTCGAAAGCACGGGTGCCGAGTTGCTTGCAACATCAAACGAATATCTCGTGTATAAGTTTACTGCACAATAGCACAATTCCCCTAACCTAAATATTTTATTACCGTATCACAAACATAGTTTAAATCTTCTTTTGTAACATAAGGTCCCATAGGAAGCGCCAACACACGTTTTGAAACGTCGGTTGCACGTTTGCAATGTTTTCCGTCGTCTTCTAAGTATGCAAAAGCTTGCTGGCTGTGCATGGGCTTTGGAAAATAAATCATGGTGGGTATTTTAT
Source organism: uncultured Christensenellaceae bacterium (assembly GCA_964371185.1). Classification (GTDB taxonomy): domain Bacteria; phylum Bacillota; class Clostridia; order Christensenellales; family Christensenellaceae; genus CAYJNC01. The sequence continues at coordinate 34,253 of CAYJNC010000001.1, read as the reverse complement.
TTTCATTCAAATATTTTTGCAAACCGTCTCTTTGTTCTTCATCTTTTAACAATATGCAGTATTGCGCCCAAGAAGAATAAAACCCTTGTGGTATTTTAGGCACATTCACAACATCTTTTAAACGTTTTGTATACATATCGGCAACGGCATTTACGTCGCTTAATTCATATTCGTAAAATGCTTTTAACTTAACTTGCAAAATAGCCGCCTGAACGGTGTCTAAACGGGAATTCATTCCTATTCTAACATTGTCGTATTTATCTTCACCCTTACCGTGAAATTTGTACGAGCGCAACAGTTTGTCTATCTTTTCGTCGTTTGTGAAAATCGCACCGCCGTCTCCATAGCAACCCAAAGGCTTCGCCGGGAAAAAAGATGTGGTTGCAATGTCTGCAAAACTACAAGCCAATTTTCCTTCTATTGCACCTCCGAACCCTTGTGCGCCGTCTTCGATTAATAATAAATCATATTCTTTGCATATCTTTTTTATCTGCGGATAATTTGCCGGCAAACCGAATAAATCTACCGCCATTACCGCACGTGGTTTTAACTTTCCTTCGTTTAAAACTCTTTTTATGGCATCTTCCAAAGAATCTATGTCAATATTAAATCCATCATTCTCAATGTCCACAAAAACCGGAGTAGCACGAACGGTAGCCACCGCCTCTGCCGACGCAAAGAAAGTTAGGTCGGGCACAAAAACACAATCTCCCTCGCCAATTTCGTATGCCATCAACGCAAGTTGAAGTGCATCTGTTCCGTTTGCACATGTAATACAATGTGAGACGCCCACATATTCCGCCAATTGATCCTCAAGCTCTGTAACTTGCGGACCTAAAATATACCGACCCTCAACCACCGCCTTTGAAATTGCTTCGTCCATTTGCGGTTTTAATTTTTTATATTGCGCTTTTAAATCTCTGAATTCCATACCAATACCTCTATACTATTTCTTCCAATAAACTGTTTTCATTCATGCGATACTCTCTACCGCATTTTTTGCAAGCAAACCCATCCTTTAAGAGTTGCCCGCATTCGCATATCCAGCCGATTTGTTTGGCGGGCACTCCCGCCATAACGGCATAATCGGCAACATTTTTCGTCACAACGGCTCCTGCCGCAATAAGCGCATGTTTTCCAATAGTATGTCCGCAAACTATGGTTGCATTAGCACCGATAGAAGCGCCGTAGCAGACTAAAGTGTCCGCAAAGCCGTTTTTCACATTCTTCACCGGATATTTTGCACGGGGTGTCGTAACGTTTGTGAACACCATAGAAGGCCCGCAAAAAACATAGTCCTCTAAGGTTACGTTTTCATAAACCGTCACATTGTTTTGAACCCTACAACTATTCCCTATTTTAACATTGTTTCCAACATTCACATTCTGCCCGAAATTGCAATTTTCGCCTATCTGTGCGTTTTTTTGAATGTGGCAAAAATGCCAAATTTTTGTGCCTTTCCCTATTTTAACGCCTTCGTCTATATAACTGCTTTCGTGCACAAAATATTCTTTACTCATTCAAACGTACCCACCATATCGAGTGTTGAAAAATCGCCTAAGGGCAGTTTAACCGGCAATCCGGTCTTTTTGGATTTATATATTGCAAGCACAAGCTCTAAGGCACGCATACCCGCTTCCGCCGAAATATACGGCTCCTTTTCACCCTTGACTGCGCTTATTGCGTCTGCATATAAGTTTGTATGCCCAAACCCATAAACATTCGGAGGAGTTTCTTTATATTCACTTAATATTTCTTCCGGGTTGTCTGCTTCATCCGCAAATCGCCATTCTTCCAATTTATTTACCGCCGAACCTCCGGCTTTTACCGTGCCTTTTTCACCGAAAATATATAGCGTTTCTTCTAAGTTTTTCGGGAAAACATTTGTTGTGCCTTCAATAACACCATAGCTGCCGTTTTTAAACTTAACAAGCGATATACCCAAGTCTTCGGCCGCAATGTAGTCGTGTTCTATTCTATCGGTGTAGGCAAAGACTTCTTCTATTTCGTCTCCCATCATCCAACGAATTAAATCTATGTTATGAATACATTGGTTCATCAAAGCACCGCCGTCTTGTTCCCATGTTCCCCTCCAAGGTGCTTGAGTATAATAGTCTTCGTTCCTGTTCCATCTGATGTGTGCGGTTGCGTGCATAAGTTTTCCAAAACGTCCGGCTTCCATTGCCTCACGCATTTTTTGAATAGACTTATTAAACCTATTTTGATGACACGGATACAATATTTTGCCCGTCTCGTTTTTCACTTCGATCATTTTTCTTGCGTCTTGCATCGAAAGCGCAAAAGGCTTTTCTACAATTACATTCGCACCGCTTTTCATGCAATCTATTGCAATCTCTGCGTGCAGACCGCTTTCGGTTGCTATCGCCACCAACTGCGGTTTTTCGTTATTTAGCATTTCTTTGTAATCTTTGTATTGCGCAATATTTTCTATTTTCGCATCAATAAGCATTTTCGCCATATTTTGTTCAACCGTGTCGCAAACACCCACCAACTCTAAATTTTCTTTGTTTGCCAAATACGCCTGCATATGGTTTTTTGAAATCCTACCGCATCCTATCATCGCATATTTTATCATAAATATTTTCCCCTTATTTCTTATAATTATTTATTGTATTATCAAATACCTTTTCAAGTTTTTTTGCCATAACGGCTATATCAAAATCATGTGCGGCCCTTTTTGCGTTTTCGCTCCATAATTTCTTTTGTTCTTCACTCATGTTATATATTTTTATTATTTCGTCTGCAATTTTTTCCGGGTCTCTCGTTTCAAGTTCAATACCGCAACCATATTCTTCAACAATACTGTATTTTGTTTTGATGGTATATAGTATGGGTTTTCCGCTTGCCAAATACTCAAACATTTTAAAGTTGCTCGTACCAAAGCGTGAAGTCTTCGCTTCCTTGTAATGTCCCAAACATAAATCTGCCTTGTTTAATATTGCCGGCAAATAATATTTGGGCACAAACCCCTTAAAGCTGATGTTTTCTATTTTTTGCTTAGCACACTCTTTAATAAGTTGGTCGGTCTGCTCGCCCTCGCCATAAAGTATGAATTTTATATTGTCATAACCTTTTTTTGCAACCGCCTTCGCATACTCTAATATGTCTTCTATGCCGTTTGCCTTTCGCATACTCCCCGTATACACTACTTTAAATGTGGTTTCGTCATTCATTTCTTCATCATCACACGGATATTTTTCTAAATTCTTATCATGCTCTTCGCACTCTATTCCGTTGTTTATCCAATTAATTTTAGTTAAATCTATATCATTTTGCCAACCTTTTTCGGTAATATAATCAACACTGCCCGCCATAGTATAAATAAGCGCGTCTGCCTTTTTATATATCTTTTTTTCCATGCGATAAAGCATTTTTATCAACGGATGGCTTGCAGTATATTTAGAATATTCAACAATGGCTTCCGGCCACAAGTCTCTTACTTCACACACACAAGGAACCTTGAACCTTTTTGCCACCTTAAGCCCGGCACGCAATGTGAAAATATGCGGCGAAGAAGCATAAATAATGTCCGGCTTTTTAAAATTTTTGGTAACTTTAAGCAACCCTTTATAATAATCTATCATATTAAGCATTCTTTGTTTTCCGTTACCCGAATAATCTCTTGTGTTTATAAAAACAAAATCTCTACCATCTATTGTTTTTTCTATATAAGTCTTATTATCTGTTATTTCATTTATATTTGTATTATGAATTGCACTTGCGGTAAAAATCTTCACATCGTATCCCGCATCTTGCAAATACTTTGCAAACATATAATGCGTTGTATTTGTTCCGTTTTCGGGCGTATGTGAATAATGATTAAATATGTAAACCGTCTTCTTCATTCCTTATTCCTCTCGTGTTAGTTAAGCAAAATATCGCTTAATGATATTTTTGGCGGTTTTTTATTTATCCCCATGCTACGCTTAAATATCTCTTATATAATATAATAAAACGGTGTCATTGTAAACAACAAACACCGTTTTTACACAATTAATAAAGCAACCTAAAGCACATACCGCTTAATCTGTACTTGAGGGTGTAAACAATATTTTTAATGTTATAAGCGCTATTTTTATGTCCAACCAAAAACTGTAATTTTCAATATATGCTAAATCTAACAATAATTTGTCTTGCGGTTTGGTACTGTACTTACCCAAAACCTGCGCATATCCGGTTAGCCCTGCTTTCACCTTTAATCGAAAATCAAACTCGGGTATGGTTTTCCGATATTCTTCTATAAGTTCCGGACGTTCGGGGCGCGGCCCTATGATAGAGATGTCCCCCTTCAGTATGTTAATAAATTGCGGAATCTCGTCGAGGCGCATTTTTCTTATTTTTCTGCCCACTCGTGTTACCCTGTCGTCTGTTTTAGAAGACATACGTGCAACGCCGTCAGCTTCTGCATCAACGCACATCGTTCTGAATTTATATAACTTAAATTGTTTTCCGCCGATGGTACACCGAGTCTGCGTATAAAATACCGGGCCGCCGTCGTCTATTTTTATCATGATCGCTATTACAATTAAAAAAGGCACGGCAACAACACACCCAACAAGCGCTAATAAAACATCTGTAATGCGTTTGGTTATGAGTTGGCTTGCGCTAAAACCGGTGTTACGGCATAAAAACAAAGGGGTATCAAACATGTAGGTTTGCTCGGCACCGTTCATGATTATGTCTGAAACTGTGGGCAAAACATGCAATCTTTTTCCCAACCGATAGCAAATTTTCAGTATTTCGTTCTGCTTGGCAGTGTCCGCGCCACACAAAATGGCCGCATCGTAATTCTTTAAGACAACAAGCAATTCATCTTCCGGCATGTTTATGTCTACACAATCTTTGATAATAAATTTTTTGTTGTGCTTCGCTATTTTTTCCGCAAACGACTTGTCTAAATTGACGTCATACAAAAACACCATATTTTGCGGAGGATGTAATTTTGAATGCAGACGCAAAACGCAAACAGACCAAATAACAATCGTTGCTATTTGCACAGCCGTCATGATAAGCATACCATTCGCATCTAACCAATACCTGCCGATCAAACTTATTTCAAAGTATGTAAATACATTCAGTATTATTAATGTAAGAATTTGCGCATAAATGATGTCGCTTTTCGAATTCATTCCCACATGGAATGCACCCATTTGTTTGCCCAAAACATAGTATAGGAAAGCATATAAAAATACTATCAACCAATTTCCCCTTCTGAAAAACGGAAAAGGAATAGCTTGACTGTAAAAAATATACCAAGTGACGGTAAATGCCGCAACAAGTATAAACACTAAAACCAACTTTGCAAATAATATTGTATATTTACTGTTCTGTTTCATACTACCTCCAAAAAACTATCTAAATAACTATTTTCATTATATACGAAAAACCGTATCTTTTCAAGCAAATGCAATATCCGCAAATCTCAATATTTCAATAACCAACAAAACCATTTTAAAATTCCCGCAACATGTAATTGACGAAACAACATAATTATATTAAAATTTTTTATGAAAGAGGTGTATTTTGAAAATTTGTCTGTTAGCTCCCGCCAACAGCATTCACACCATAAAATGGGCGAATGCTTTAGTTAAAAAAAATCATAGTGTAGATATTATTACCTTGCGTTCGCATTCGGATAGCAAAGGCATGTTGTGTTCGGATGTAAAAGTGATAGCTCTTAACAAAGGCACAAAATTCGGCTATTTTCTTTGTGGAAAGACGGTTTCTTCAATATTGAAACAAAATAAATACGATATTATAAATGCTCACTACGCAAGCGGGTACGGCACTTTAGCTCGTTTAGCACAAGCAAAACCCCTTGTGCTTACCGTTTGGGGAAGTGACGTATACAGTTTTCCCTATAAAGGTAAATTTTGGTTCAACTTAATCAAAAAAAATATTTGTGCGGCAAAGTACATTGTTTCTTCAAGCAAGGCAATGGCAGTGCAAGTTAAAAAAATAGTGCCAAATTTGCAAAACGAAGTTGCGGTCGTCCCATTCGGTGTAGATTTATCCGTCTTTAATGTAGGTAAATACACAAAAAACACCGACAGTACCACCTTTGTAATTGTAAAATCTTTAGAGCCGATTTACGGTATCGAAAATGCAATAAACGCATTTCACATGCTTGTCTCTCGCTCAAAATTAGATTTCAAATTGTTAATATACGGCAAGGGTTCACTCGAAAACTCGCTTAAACAACAAATAAACACCCTAAATTTAACCGACAAGGTAATTTTGAAAGGTTATGTTAATAACGATAAAATCCCGGAAATTCTCGCAAAAAGCGATGTTTTTTTGTCGTGTAGCCTACAAGAAAGTTTTGGTGTCGCCATAATAGAGGCTATGGCAATGAAACTTCCGGTTATCGCAACCGCAACCGAGGGCGCAAAAGAGATAATTTCAAACAAAGATTGCGGTATTATAGTTCCTGTGTCAGACGAAAAAAAACTCGCGCACGCCATGGAAAAATTGCTTTTAGACAAGGAATTGCGATATAAAATAGGAGAGGCGGCACTATCACACACAGAAAAATTATATGATTTTTCAAAAAACGTTGAGGATATGATTAATGTTTACACCTCTTCGATGTCTGAGTAAAAAGCAAACAAATTTTCGCAATAAAAAGGAGTAACAAATGCCAAACAGGGTAAAACAATTATTCAACCACACATTTAACCCGCCTTGTATAATACCATCTGCCAAAAAAGATGGAAAAAAGCCAAAACTGCTTATGTTTGCCGCTTACAAAGAAGATGTTACAAATACATTTGTACCTATGATTCATTCTCTAATAGATAATTCCACCTATGAAATAGACCATTTAAACCTTGCAAATTTGCGAATGTTGCCAAAAAATATAGATTTATCTAAATACGATGGCCTAATATTTCATTATACGGTTACTTATAAACCAATTACATCGTTATATCAATTCGACAAGTTTTCCAAGCAAAAACTAAATAATTATGCAGGCAAAAAAATTCTTTTTATGCAAGACGAGTACGACCGGTTAAACGATAGAATCGAATTTTTAAAACAATTAAATTTCGACTTGGTTTTTACTTTGTGCGACCAAACCAACATAGAGCAATTCTATCCGAAAAAAATGTTTGAGAAAACTAAGTTTATTTCGTACCTTACCCGATATGTATTAGACGACCTTCGCAACTTACCCTATAAATTTGAAGAAAACAGACCCATACAAGTTAGCTATAGGGGCAACAAACTCCCCTATTCTTTCGGCAGTTTGGCATATGAAAAATACGAAATAGGCGAATCCTTTTTGGCACATACCAAACAATATAATTTAATTACCGATATTTCTTCCGAAAATAGCAAACGTTTGGCGGCGGTAGAATATTTCAAATTGTTGGGCAATTCTTGCGGAGTGCTTGCAACAGAATCGGGCACAAGCATTGTAGACTTCGACGGCAGTGCCGAAAAAATTATAAATGAATATTTGTCAAACAATAAAAATGCCTCCCCCAAAGAATTATTCTCTACGGTGTTGGCGCCTTACGAAAACGGTCCGCAATACCGAGCGGTTGCCCCCAAGCATTTTGAAGCCGCCGCCTGTTTTGCCGTTCAGTTGATGTATGAAGGACACTATCAAGATATATTCAAGCCATATAGGCATTATATTCCCATAAAGAAAGACTGGAGCAATATAGAAGAAGTCATGAGCCTTTTTTTAGACCCGGAAACAAGAAAAAAAATAACCGAAGCCGCATACGAAGAAATTGTTTGCAATCCGCTATACAGTTACGAGCATTTTGTTGAATTGTTCGACAAAGAAGTTTCCTTTTTGTTCTAACATATTAATATCAATAATATTTACATAACATCCGATTTATTGTATCATAATAATAAATACAATAAGAAAGTGAAGATAAATAAATTGAAAATTGCAACAGTAATAGGTGCTCGTCCGCAATTTGTTAAGGCGGCCATAGTATCTCGAGTTTTAAATAAAAATCACGAAGAAATAGTTATTCATACAGGGCAACACTACGACAGCAATATGTCTGACATATTTTTTAGTGAACTAAACATGGAAAAACCCAAATATCAATTGGGCGTAGGTTCGGGTAGCCATGCGGTTCAGACAGCTAAGATGATGATAGGAATAGAAGAAATTTTATTAAAAGAAAAACCCGAATACCTTCTTTTATACGGCGACACAAATTCAACAATAGCAGGTGCCTTAGCGGCATCTAAAATACTTATCCCCATAGCACACGTAGAGGCCGGGTTGCGTTCGTTTAACATGAATATGCCCGAAGAACAAAACAGGATAGTCACCGATAAATTATCTGAATTGTTGTTTTGCCCAACTATGCAGGCAGTAGATAATTTGGCAAATGAAGGCATAAAAAACGGCGTTCATTGCGTAGGCGACGTTATGTGCGATGCCGTGCTTAGCTATGCGAGTGCGCTTTCTACGGATTCAAGCGAATACATCAATAGGTTACAGCCTATTTTTTCTACCGTACTTCCCTCTTGCTTGTCCGATTGTTATTTAGCTACCATTCACAGAGCCGAAAACACCGATGATATTTCAAAAATAAGAGAAATATTGTCTGCATTCGAACAATTAGATGCTCCCGTAATTTTCCCGGTACACCCTCGTGTGCGTAACATGGTAGACAGTTTAAACAACGAACTTTCGTTCAAAAATATTCTTTTTGTTGAACCCGTCGGCTATTCCGAAATGTTATTCTTTACCAAAAATGCGAAAAAAGTAATAACCGACTCAGGCGGTTTACAGAAAGAAAGTTATATACTAAAAACCCCTTGTGTTACAGTAAGAGACCAGACCGAATGGACGGAGACTTTAAACGGTGGTTACAACATTTTAGCCAAACCAAACACAAAAGACATTTTGTCTAAAGTTTTTGACACCATAACAGATAAAGACAATTATAGCGCCTACTACGGCGACGGACACGCAGCCGAAAAAATTTGTGATCTACTATAAAAACACAGCCCACTGAGGTATGGGTTGTGTTTATTGTAAAATCAACGATATTCATGCGCCGATATACAACGAATAAGTGCCCGAAGAACTTAGAAAATTCCAACGGTCAAGGATAAATCATTTTAATTTTAACCTGTATTTTAGGTAAAATCCGGTTTGCATGAATTTTTATTTTTCTTATACTCCGATTTCTGTCGAATCCACTCTAAAGAAGCAACCTAATCTTGTTAGGCAACCAAACATTTAAACATCTTAGGGTTTGAAAATAATCCGCTTAATTTTCTTGCCGCACCACAGCTAACTTAAACGCTCTTACCCGTAAACGCTATGTCTTTTTATTTTATCCTACCGATAATAATGCCGACAAATCAAAATGCCGACCTCCTAATCGTTAGATTATCAGTCTAACTTTTGGGGGTCGGCACATTCACCCTAAGGTCTTAATTATTTAATCTGCAATTCTTCACTGCCCTGTTTTAGGCGAGGTATATGAAACACTTGTATCGACACTCGGCTCAACATATTTATGCACTATAACACTGTAGGTCGAAAAACTTGTGGGATAAAACTCTACATATCCCATATACACCCACACCGGCAAAATTTGCTCTACACTGCCGTCGTCTTTAATATGCAACACCGTCACAGTGTCTTTTGTCGTAAGCCCGGGAACATCTATACGAATCTTCGTGTTGTTCCCGCTCGGCTGAACTTCATTGCCATTTGCGTCTTTCATTGTTATGTCTTCTAAGAATGTAACCGTTCCGCTTATGTTATTTTTTTCCGCATAATCTGTCAACTTTTCTAAATCTTCCTGTTGCTTTTCAGACGGCAACGGCGAAATTATAATAGAATTTCCACCCGGCACTTCCGACCCACCCGGGTCTACCACACCACCCGGTTGATAGGGCAATGTACCTCCACCCGTCGATGCACTTGTCACGGTAAATGCTTTTGCAATACTTCCGCCATAATTACCTTTTCCGGTTATCGTCAGAGTATAATCACCTGCATTTGTTACCACGTTTCCGCTTACAACATAATCAACATTTTCAACGAGTTTCACACCGTCAACCACAACCGAAGAAACCGTTTGTGTCTGCTCTTGCCCTGTTGCCACCAAAGCAACACCGAGAATCACATTTGCCGAATCTATAGGTTTTTGCAAAATATTCGCACTCACCCCACTCGGCAAAGCCGAGTTATTAAGCTCATAACTATCATTTTGCAAAGTAACCGTTCCGCTTACAGCAATATTATTACCTGCATTTGCACTCGCAAAATTTGCACTAACAGTGTAGTCTTTGCCTGGCAATAAACTGCTCACATCTCCCTGTCCACTAAACACAACATCAACAGCCGCCACACTTGTACCGTCATAAGTTTTGTTTTTGGCAGCCGCGCTTGCTATGCTTATTTGTGCTTTTGCTATGCTAAATTTTTGAGTAACACTACTTTCCCCTAAATATGTAACCTTTTGCACATCATCATACTTCCCTGACCCATCGATATTTACATTTGCTGTTAATTCGTAGTCCCCCACGTTTGTTGCCTTATTATTGCTTAGCGTGTATTCTGTGTTTGCGTCAAGAGCTACACTCCCCAACATAACAGATGCAACCGTTTGAGTTTGCTCCGCTCCGCTATACATAAGCGCCTGCCCTAAATTTACCGTCGGAACAACTTCTTGTATATCTATTTTTACATATTTATTTTTATAATATTCATCGGTCGTCTTGTATGCTGTTGTGTTTGCAGCATCACCACCCGCTAAAATTTGAATGCTGTTCACATTTCCCGTAGGTTTAATATAGTTAATACTGCCCGGATTATCAAAACGACTTTCCCCTGCACCGATGCTCATTCCTAATACACTGCTTGCTTCTACACTACCCCCATAAATGTTTACGATACCACCTTCCTTGCCATTAGCGCCACCAATGCCGGCTCCGTTTTCTTCCGCTATGGCCTTTATTATGCCGCCATATATGTTTACAATGCCGCCAATTTCTTCATTATCACCACCAATAGCCGCACCCGTACCTTTGCTAACCGCCTCTAAGCTACCGGTAGATTCTTTTGTTATTGTCAATGTAGCCGGATATGTAAACTCCAGAGTTCCTGCATATCCAAAACTCGACAACTTGTTATCACCCTTTAACGTGATATTCGCAACCCCACTGTTCTCTATCCTAAACGGACTAGTATTTCTATTGCTCATTAGCATACTTAAATTATCAAATATAATATCATGCTCACCACTAAAAATCGTCACTTGGTTTTCCGTCGTGCTACCCTTAATCGTTACTGTTCCCGTATATTTTTCCCAATTAGAATTGTCATAAGAAAACTGCTTGTTCGTTCCATCTAATCGTAAATAATACTCCGTAGCCCCAACACTAACAACCGGGTTTTCATTTCCGGCTATAGGGTAAATTGCACCACTTCCGGTTATCTTTTCTGCCGTGTTTATTGTACCGTAATTAAATATTTCACCGTTGTTTTCTACTCCGCCGGTTGTCGCAATGTTCATTATTGCGCCGGCTTCAATGTTTATTTGTTTGCCTGACGGTACTGTTATTTTCCCATCTGTCGGCACTTCTAACGTTTTTCCGCTTGGGAGGGTAAAAACATTTGTTACTGTAACATCGCCATATACTTTTCCTAAATCCCCTTCAAAAATTATCCCCGACCAACTATCCAAATGCGTCTTGTCGCCAATAGAAGAGGCGAATATATATGCATTTCCGGTGTTTCCGGCACTACCCGTCGTTGAAAAAGTTCCGTTCTGACCATTACTTGAAAACCCGCCACCAATGCCATCTGCATCTTTATCGGTTGCATAAACAACTCCGCCTGATATGATTACCTCAGCACCCTGACAATACGCTCCGCCACCGATGCCCGCAGCGTAACCCAGATTGCTTGCAACAACACCACCGCCTGTTATGGTTATCTTTCCACCTGTTCGTTCTATGGTATCAGTCAACAAAAACGCCCCGCTGCCTATGCCTGCACCGCTAGCTCCACCTGTCGCAACAATACTTCCACCATGTATGTTTACTGTTCCACCGCTATTTCCTACACTGCCACCAATGCCTGCCGCTCTATTTCCGCCGGATACCTCTAAACTTCCGGTTGACTCTTGCACTATTGTAAGTGTCGCCCCCGATGTCACTTGTAATCCGGCTTCTCTAATACCGCTTTTTAAAGCATTTGTGCCCACCAACTTTATGTTTGCCGTTGCCGTACCGGCTATTTCAAATGCACAAACATCGGCCGAATTATTTACATCTATATTCAGATCGTTTAACGTAATGTTTGCAGTAATACCGTCCTCTATTACTATTACATCTGATAATGTTGTGCCGCTTATTATAAGCTCTTTATCCGATTTAATTGTAAGCACATCTATTCCCGCTGAGTTTGCACCAAATGTATAATCATCGTTAATAGTACCACCCACTACGCTAAAATCTCCCGTGCTTGCCGGTGTGGGGTTGTGCACAAGCGCTTCTCCTACCTGCACTTTTTGTGACGGGCTGAAAATTTCACTCGAAAGGGTGTAACCTTCCGCTAATGTCGGCTCATAATAATACTCCGCCTTAACAGCTGTCGCAAATGGGGTATTTGTTGAAGAGAAAACAAACTTCCATGCAACGACCGCTACATCTTCTTGCACTCCGTCTACCGTTGCACTTAACTCAGTAGGAAATGTTGCCAAAAGCACTTGCTCTGTAATTTCTTGGTTTAATTCTATTTCAATTGGGGTAGGATCTGCTATTTCCGTTATTGTTTTTACTGCCGGCGGTGCTTGCTCGGGTTCAGGTTGTTTGGGATCACCCGGTTGTTCGGCAACTTTTGCCACCACATCAACAGTAATTTGCGGCAAGGCTACGCCTTGTGCAAGTGTAAGCGTATTATCCGCAAGTGTAGCGGTATAGATAAACTGTGCCGGCTCGGTTGTCGCAAATGTTGAGCCCTCCGCCAAAGCATATGTAACCGCAAGTTCTTCTGTTTCTTCCGAAGAAGTCGTTTGCCATGTACCGTCTTCGTTTTGCGTTGTGTGTGTGGTTGTTTTCACCGTTGCCGAAATTTTATCCGCCAATGTCGGTATTGTAGTTGTATCATCCACCACAATTTTCTGCGTTGCAATCTCCGTTGCAAGCGGTGTTACACTAATAATCTCGACAATGTCCGCCGGTTTTTCCGGTTCTGCACCTTCTGCAAAACCAACCGTAGCCGGTACTAAAGTTACTATCAAACAAATTATTAATATTAATGCCAAAACTTTTTTGCTGCTCGTCATTATAAAACTCTCCTATATCTATTATTACATATATAAAAAATTATATCACAATTATTCAAGTTTAGACAAGATGTATTTACATTTAATTACAATGAAGAACGGATTTCTTCGCCCACTTTAAAACCTTAGGACTCTGTCCTAAAACCCACTTTAAAACCTTAGGACTCTGTCCTAAAACCTGCAAGGGCATATTATGCCCTTGACCCGAGAAATGCTATCGCATTTCTTAATTTATATGAATTATAGTGTATATGGGTAGTAAGCGAGTTATCACCTATATAATAAAAAAAGGTAAACACATACTTTCTATATCTTTTCAACCATAATATTATAACTTAGAACCGGTGGCAAAGCCTTACGCCTTTTAATTTAAAAGACCTTAGAATATAACCTCAACACCTTCAAAAGCCACGATTATGATAATCGTGGCTTTTGTTATTTAATTAGGAGAAATATTTTTATTTCGCTAAACTAATTCTGCCTACTTACCCCATTTCGGGTTAGCTATAATTTTCGGTTCGCCATCTTCTTCAACCAACAGATTACGATATCCTTTTTCTTCGATTGTGCCGTAATCATGACCTGCATCTCCCCTGAACACAAAGAATGTACGCAACGGTTCGTTAGGCGAAACGTTTATCGAACGATGTGCATATCTACGAGGACAATAAACCATTTTACCCGGCAATAATTCATGACAAGACCAATCTCCCTCCGGACTCTCAAGCATCATATAACCATGTCCTTCTAAACAATAATAAACTTCTGCCGTATCAAGCACCGAATGAAAATGGCCTTTTGTCATGTAATATTCATTGCCCACTTTTCCGGGGTACACAATACTCATGCCATAGGCGATATCTCCCATATGGTCGGGGGCATCCATCTCGTGAAATTCATACACAAGTTTGTCTCCGTTTTTTGCAATGTCTGCGTCTGCCGCATCAACGTCATAAAAAACATCTTTTACTTTGCTCAAAAATCTTTTTGATGTTTTTTTCATGGAAGACATTCCGTTTAATAAATTAAAATCAATCGTAAAACCTTTTTCATAATCAAATAAATTATCACTAATATTAAATCCGCTCATAATTATCTCCTCACTCTTCATACCTAAATTAATAATTAACTATCTTTGCAAAATCGTTTGGTTTCAAACTCGCACCACCGATAAGCCCACCGTCTATATCGCTCATTGCCATCAATTCGCTTGCATTAGACGGATTCATGCTTCCGCCATATTGTATACGCACCTCGTTTGCTTTTTCATCAAAAAGCTGTGCAACCGTTTTTCTTATCGCCCTAATTGTTTGGTTTGCATCTTGTGCCGTTGCCGTTTTTCCGGTACCAATTGCCCAAACAGGCTCGTATGCAATTACTATGTTGTCTAAGTCTTTTGCAAGTAACCCATGCAAGGCAGACATAGTCTGCAATGCTACAACTTGCTTAGTTATACCGAGTTCCTTTTGCTCTAAACTCTCACCCACACATATAATCGGCTTCAATCCAAATTCTAAGCACTTTTTAACCTTTTTCAAAACAGTTTCATCTGTTTCATTAAAATACTGTCTTCTTTCAGAATGGCCGATAATAACGTATTCTACCGACAGTTCTTTTAACGTAGCAACGTTAACTTCGCCTGTGTATGCCCCGTTTTCTTCAAAATACACATTTTGCGCACCCAATTTAATGTTTGATCCTTCTATTGCACCTTTTGCCGCAAACAAACATGCCGACATGGGGCAAACAACCACTTCCGCCTGCACCCCCTGCACCAAAGGTTTAATTTCTGAAATCAACTTAAATGTTTCACCGGGTGTCATATTCATTTTCCAGTTTCCCGCAATAATTGGCTTTCTCATTTTTTCTCCATTTATTTATAGTAGCGTTAAAAAAGCTAACGACGAAATAGCTATTGTGCAACTACTCCGCCGTCGGTTTTTTTTATATTATTAATAGCTGTTTTTAATTATTGTTGCACTACCTGTCGGGCATTTACCCTTGCAAGCACCACAGTTTACACAGCTGTGAGAATCGGAAACTCCCGAAACTATAGCCGCACCAGAACTTGTTCCCAAACGGTTTGCGCCTGCTTTTATCATCATAACGGCGTCTTCATAAGTTTTAACACCGCCCGATGCTTTAACACCGATTTCCGGTCCAACCGTTTCTCTCATCAACGCAACATCTTCTGCCGTTGCTCCGCCTGTAGAAAAACCTGTTGATGTTTTAACAAAGTGAGCACCCGCCATTTTGCTTATTGCGCAAGCCTTAACTTTTTCTTCGTCTGTAAGCAAGCAAGTTTCGATTATAACTTTTACTATAGCACGGCCTTTTGTTGCCTGAACAACGCCTTCAACATCTCTTTTAACAAGCATCCAGTCGTTAGATTTTATTGCGCCTACATTGACAACCATGTCAACTTCTTTAGCACCGTTGCTTGCCGCATCGGCAGCTTCGTTCGCCTTTGCCTCGGGTGTGCAAGCTCCTAAAGGGAAACCTATTACACAACAAGGTGCAACTCCGCTTCCTGCCAAGCATTCAGCAACAAATTTAATGTATGAAGGGTTCACACACACGCTTGCAAAATTGTATTTTTTAGCTTCGTCACAAACCTTACGCACGCCTTCGACACTTGCATCAGCCTTTAATAAAGTATGGTCAATATACTTTGCAAGTGAAGCCGGAGATAAATCTCCGCTTTGTGTTGTTGCCGGCGTGCTGTATTTTGCACAAACTTCTTCTGTTACCTGTTTAATTATCGCATTTATATCCATATTATTTCCTCCTCAAATACACACTTGCGGTTTATTCAAATTTATCGCCATGTGGTAAGAACATAATTTTATTAAAGAACAATCCACCGTCTGCAATTTGTTTAAATATGCCGGGTGCTTCGTCTAATGTCAACATGTGGCTAAGCATAGGTTTTGATGTAATTTTGCCTTCCGAGAACAATTTCAAAGATTCTGTCCAGTCGTATCCCGGGAAAGGTTTAGTAAACGAGTTCCAAGAACCAATTAATGAAATTTGGCTTCGCATAATTGTGTCTACTTCTTTTTCGCCTAAGCTCAAACCTTTATGTGAAATTCCAACCAACACAATTCTACCCATCTTACCTGTTGAATTAATCGCATTAATTTGCGCCGGCGGAGCACCTGTGATGTCTAAAACTACATCTGCCATTTTACCGTCTGTAATTTTTTTGATTTCTTCAACCGCATTTTGAGTTAAAGAATCTATAACATAGTCTGCACCGCATTCTTTAGCGACGTCTAATTTCTTTTCGCCTAAATCTATTGAAATAACCGTTTTTGCTCCGAAAGCTTTTGCGCATTGAACAGCAAACAAACCAATAGGGCCTGCGCCGTATACCGCAACTGTTTCGCCTTCTTGCAACTTAGCTTGGTTTAAACCGTGGATTGCGTTTGCACAAGGATCTGTTGTTGCTGCGTCTAAGTAGTCTACGTTGTCCGGCAACTTCATCAAGTTAGCCTCCGGAGAGCAAACATACTCTGCCATTGCACCGTCGCTTCTTGAACCAAAATAGTCATAATCTTTACACAAAGAATATATACCTTTTTCGCACCATTCACATTTATAGCAAGGCATAAGCGGCGGAACCGTAACCCTGTCGCCTACTTTAAAATTCTTAATGTTTTTGCCAACTTCTTCAACTCTTGCCGAAAATTCGTGGCCTACCGTTAACGGTGCAATATAAGCACCATACACATTAACACGCGGTATGTCTGAACCGCAAACACCACACGCCATAACTTTTAATAAAACTTGATCATCCGTCGGGACAGGTTTTGGAACATCTTCTACTCTTAAATCGCCCGGTTTATACATTCTTACTGCTTTCATTGTTTATCCTCACTTTTTAATATTTTAAAAACTTCTTTTACCGTACTTTCATCGCTGTAAAATCGGTTGATTATCCCGCTGTTAAGCGCACCGATTATCGCTCTCGCCTTACTCTTTCCTACCGCAATACCAATTCTTATCGGTTTTGCCTTTATCTCTTCTATGCTTAGGCCTGTCATCCTCGACGACAATTCAGAACTTACTTCTTTGCCATCGATATCCACACAATGCCCGGCAACGCTTGCAACCGCACCTTTTTCTATCACACTTTTTAGCTCTTCTTCACTAAGCGCCCCGCGTGTACGCAACACCGAGCCACCTTCAACAGTTCCGATTCCCAAAAGCACAATTTGCGATTCTCTTGCAAGGTCTAACACTTCTTTAATATGCGAATCTTCTTTAATTGTGTTTGCGATAGATTCGCTGTCTACAATTAACGGAAGTGGCAATAAATACCCTTTTGCCGAAAAGTAGTCCGATATTTCTTCTACAATATTACTCGAAACCGTAGATGTTATTGTTCCTGCAATAGACCCAATAATCAAAACAACTTTTTCGCATTTTTTTACTCTCGGCATTTTTTTCATCGCTTTTACAAGGTGTTCTATTGTTACCCCCCACGCAACTCCGATGATGTCTTTTGCCTTAACAATCTTACACAAATCATGAACTACCGAAGTGCAGGTGTCGTTTAACAACACTTCTTCATTGTCTGCATACACATGTGAAATAATTGCTTTTTCAAGCGAGAATACTCTGCACACCTCATTTTCCAATATCCCGGAAGTTTCTACCGGGTAACTGATCTGATGTTTTACATAACCGTATTCCTCAGCCTTCTTAAGCAACCTACAAACCGAAGATTTTGAAATAAACTCTTCCTTTGCAATCTGCGCCTGATTCATACCTAATTCGTAATATTTTTTTATTACGCTAATCATCAAGTTCAATTCGTTTGCATTTATTTCTTTCACGGGTATCTCCTACTTCAACAGAGCCTCTTTTGCGATTTCTATTGTGGCCGTTAAACCTATTCTGTCTGCACCTGCCAAAATCAATTCTTCTGCCTTAGCAAGTGTTTTTACTCCACCGTCTATCTTTATCCCCACATTATTGCCCAATATTTCTTTTGCAAAACGTATGTCGTTTGCATCTGCACCCTTGCCACTCAGAACATTTTGAATCTTAACAAATTCCGCACCACACGTACGTATCATGTTAAGAACCGCAATTTTTTCATCGTCTGAGTAAACGGCGTGTTCAAACACAACTTTAACAAGCGCTTTTCCTCTGCATACATCTAAAACGGTTTCTAAATCTTTTCTTGCGTCTGCCATGTTCTGAGATTTTATAGCCAAAATATTTAACGAAACATCAATTTCGTTTGCGCCATTCTCAATACACTCTTTTGCTTCTGCAACCTTAGAAGCCGTAGACAAGCATCCATGCGGAAAGCCTATTGCCGTCCCAACTTTAACCGTCGAACCTGCTAAACATTCTCTTATTACACCGACATAGTAGGGTGCAACACACACGGCCGCAACACCATATCTTCTTGCCTTAGCACACTCTTCACGGATCTTATTTTCTGTAATATCCGGGTTTAACAACGAGTGTTCTAATTTTGACGGTATCTCGCTTATTGAAACTGCATCATTTACATAAGCAGTAGGCATGAAGCCCCCTACCTGTGCACTAACTTCATCTATCAACCTTTTAATATCTACCATAATTTCCCGCCATTCAACTTAATTGTTTCATTTCATTTTCATAGGTAATGCTGTCTAATACTCCGCAAATTGTTAGGTCTGCTATTATGTCTTTATCAAGCATCATGTTTGCGGCTCCACCATCTACATTAACTAATACAATATCTCCTATACCTGCTTGTGCGGCATCGAATGCTATTACCCTGCTTCCCTCGGGCTTGCCGTTTTCATCAAGATACTCTACTATCATTAATTTGTATCCGTTGTATGTTTCTTCTTTTATTGTTGAAACAACATTTCCTACAACTCTGGCAATTTTCATATCTTATTTAGCAATTATGCTTTCAACATCGCCATGAGGGCTCGGGATTACATGAACTCCATATAAATCGCCAACTCTTTTTGCAGCCGCCGCGCCTGCATCTACAGCCGCCTTAACAGCACCAACATCGCCACGAACCATAACGGTTACAAGTCCGCTGCCGATTTGTTCTTTTTTGCAAAGTGTTACGTCTGCCGCTTTAACCATTGCGTCTGCCGCCTCAATTGCGCCTATTAAACCTTTTGTTTCTACCATTCCAAGTGCTTGTTTTTGCATTTTAATTTCCTTTCTTTTTGCCTAAAAAATATATAGGCAGTACGTTTATCGTTTTTAACAATTTTATTTTGCTTTAGGTAAAATTGCTTCTACATCGCCATTCGGGCTCGGGATTACGTGAACTCCGTATAAATCGCCAACCCTTTTTGCGGCCGCCGCTCCTGCATCTACAGCCGCCTTAACAGCTCCAACGTCGCCACGTACCATTACGGTTACAAGACCGCTACCGATTTGTTCTTTTCCGCAAAGTGTTACGTCTGCCGCTTTAACCATTGCGTCTGCCGCCTCAATTGCGCCTATTAAACCTTTTGTTTCTACCATTCCAAGTGCTAATTTTTGCATGATTTCACCTCAATTATAATTTTTCATGATACGAATCTATAAATCCGACTATTGATGCGTCGGTCGGCGTATACTTTTTTCTAAACAAACGTGACGCCTCTTTAGACCCTATCAAATAAACAAAATCTCCTTTGCCCGCTTGCCTTGTGGCATCTGTGGCAATCAATACTTTCGTATTCTTTCCGTTTTCTATTTGCCTAACAATAAGCAACGGAATATTATTTAAGTTCTCGTCTTTTACGGTCGATACTACCCGACCGATAACTTTACCGACATACATTTTATTTCTTTGCCGCCGGTGTTGCTTTTGGCGCAGGCAAAATTACTTCTGTATCATTATGCGGGCTCGGGATTACGTGAACTCCGTATAAATCGCCGACTCTTTTTGCGGCCGCCGCTCCTGCATCTACCGACGCTTTAACAGCACCTACATCGCCACGTACCATTACGGTTACAAGACCGCTACCGATTTGTTCTTTTCCGCAAAGTGTTACGTCTGCCGCCTTAACCATTGCGTCTGCCGCCTCAATTGCTCCGATTAATCCCTTTGTTTCTACCATTCCAAGTGCTTGCTTAGACATAAATTTTCCTCCTAAATATTTATAATAGTGAATTTACTATATCAGTATGCGGCGAAGGTATTACTACACTTGCCGACATCAACCCTTGTATGCTTGGCACTCCTTGTGCCGCTTTTATCGCCGATTCAACCGCCGAAACTTCACCCGTCATAGTGATGAAAGCTTTTCCACCCAGCCCTCGACCTAACCTAACTTCTATTAATTTTATGTCGGCCGCTTTGGCCGCCGCATCCGCAACTATCACCGCCGCACACAGTGAAAATGTTTCCATCACACCAAGTGCACCCACATTTCCTATCTCGCTACAGGCATTTATTGCCGAAAAGACATCTTCATGCACCGTAGATAAAACAAGACTGTCTATAAGCTGGCTTTCGCATTGTTTTGTACCGACACGAACGCTTTCTTCAACTGCCGCCACGTCACCGGAAACAACTGCAATATATTTTCCGGCACAGACCGCTTGTGCAAAAACAAGTTCAACCGATGCCGCTTTTAGCATTGCATCTCCTATTTTTATGCCGTTTGGGATAGACGCTACCTCTACCATGCCTAACGCTTTCATCATCTAACACCTCTTATTTCTATCCGTTCTTCCGTCACTTCAAAAACTTGTCCGTCTATGCTCGAATGCACCTTTGCCCCTAAAGCCTTTGGTGCAATGTCGGCAATAAGCTGACCTTTTTTCACCATATCTCCCGCCTTAACAACCGGCACAGATGGCGCTCCTATGTGCATTTTAAGTGGTATTCTCACCATTGACGTATTCATAAGCATTTGATTCATAGGCGCCTCAACATCATATTCACTCAGCCCTAACCTCGACACCATACGAGAAACCGGTAATTTCTTTTGCTCTATATTGCTGTCAACCGAATATCGTACTTCTTTTTTAGGCTTTACTCCGGCTTTTATCATCTGTGATTTAAACTCGCCCATTACCTTTGATGGTTTCAAACCAAAGTTGCAGGCATAATATGTGCAAATTCCGCAATCACAGCAAGAGAATATCCCATTTGCCGTTTCTTCCTTAAACGCCGCACCGCTCACAACCGCTCGCATAGCCTTATGAGGTTCCACATTTAAACCGAGCATGTTTCTTGGGCACATTTGTGTACACATAGAACACTGGCAACAGACAGCTTGTATTAGTTGTCTGTTCATTTTTTCTGATTTTTTTGCGAGTATGCTATGCCCTTTGGGTATTGCCAAAATACCACCGGTTGTTTTTGTAATCGGGAAATCTGTAGCTTCCCTAACCGCACCCATACAAGGCCCGCCAACTATATACACGCAATCGCAAGTCGTACCGCCGGCCGCATCTATCAATTCTTTTGCTGTTATCCCAATCGGAACTTTGAACGTTTTAGGTGTTTTTACCGCACCTCCGACCGTCACAAACTTTTCCGTTACTGTCTTTCCTTCCATTGCGTTTGCAATTTCCATCAAGGTACTCACATTGCAGACAACCGCACCTACATCTAAGGGGATACCGCCCGTCGGCACCACTTTTCCCGTTACTTCATACACAATTTGTTGTTCGTCTCCGGCCGGATAATACCCTTTCATAATATGAAGGCTCATGCCGGCCGTAAGCTCTTTGCTTAAAGCGGCTATCGCATCTTTATAATGCCTTTTTAGTGCTATCACACCTTTTTTTGCTTCTGTGTGTTGCATTATCGCACCCAAACCGGCCACTACTTTTTTTGCTTCATATTGCATTACCTGTTGGTCAACACGCAATAAAGGCTCGCATTCGGCTCCGTTTGCAACCACATATTCCGCTTTTGTATTAACTTTTACATGAGTCGGGAACCCTGCACCACCTGCACCAATTATTCCCGCTTCTCTAATTTGTTCGGCTATATTCATTGTTTTCTCTTCAGATTATTCTGAAATCCCCTTTTAACACACAACGTCTTGCACGTGTAAATGATATGGCACTCGTTAACCCTTCGCCTGTCGGAGTAGCTATGGTAAGAGTTGTATACCCCTCGCCGCCAAACCCAAGACCCGAATACGAAGGTGCATTCTTAACAAATATTGTAGTGTTCATAGCACTTGCCGCCATAGACAAGTTTTTAATGTTTGTCGAATGTATCATGGCCGAGTGTTGGCAACCTTGCTCTGCAGCTATCGCATGATCTATTGCGCTTTCAATAGAATTTACTCGCACAATTCCCAAAACAGGCATAAGCATCTCTACCCATACAAACGGGTGGTCTGCCGTTACTTCCGCTATTACCAAACGCGGAGAACCGCTAAAACTTACACCTGCTTCTCTTAATATATGAACCGCCGGTTTGCCGACGAAGTCTCTGTTAATAACATATTTTCCATCTTTATTTACAAGTACGGTCTTCACTACTTTGTCTATTTCATCACCATAAATTCTTTTTGCTCCGTTCTGCTCCATGCCTGCCATCAGGCTGTCTGCGATGTCAGAAAACGCAAAAACTTCTTTTTCGGCAACACACAACACATTATTGTCAAAGCTTGCACCATCAACAATGTCTTTTGCCGCCTGATTTATGTTTGCGGTGTTATCTACTATAACCGGCGGATTTCCGGGGCCTGCCGCTATAACCTTCTTACCTGTTTTCATAGCCACCTCAACAACCGCTTCGCCACCCGTTACCGACAATATCTTAATATCCTTATGGTTCATGATAACTTGACCGCTTTGCAAACTTGGTTTTACTACAGATGTTATGAGCGTAGCCGGACCGCCTGCCGAAATAATGGCCTCGTTCATCAACCTCATAGCCTCTTGCGAACATTTTTTTGCCGCCGGATGCGGGTTATATACAACCGCATTACCCGAAGCTATCATGCTTATAGAATTGTTTATTATTGTAGAGGTTGGATTTGTAGAAGGTGTTATAGAACCTATCACACCGTAAGGCGCATATTCTACGATAGTTAAACCGTTGTCTCCGCTATACGCATTTGTTCTTAAATCTTCCACACCGGGAGTCTTATTTGCCGCCAACTCATTTTTCAATATTTTATGTTCAACACTTCCGTAGCCTGTTTCATTATGTGCCAACTCTGCTAAATACACCTTGTTTTCGAGTGCAACTTCACGCATTTTGGCAATCAATTTGCCACGTTGCTCAAGTGTCATTTTTCCCAAAACTTTTTGAGATTCTTTTGCACTTCTTACCGCATCGTTTGCATCTTCAAACAAAAATTCACTTGAATTACAAAGTTGTTGCATGGTTTCTTCTACTATCTTTTTAATATCTTGCCCATTTAACGACATAACTTACTCCTCTACTTTTTATCTTCTTTAAATTTTTCAAATATTCGTATGCCTTCAACTTCAACAGAATCTATTATTGCAACTATTGACATGTCTACCGGCTTACCATCGGTAATTTCTGTCGCCCGTGATGAACTTCCTCCGACAAGCATTACTAACTCTCCTTCACCCGCACCGACAGCATCTACAACAACTAACAAGCCACCTTTTTCTTCAAATGTCTCTATTTCTATCGGCTTTACTATCAATAGTTTTAAACCCAACATTTTCTCGGCCTTGTTTGTGCTTACTACCGTTCCTTTTACTCTTGCAAGTTGCATATTTCACCTCTAATAGTTTATTATTATTCCCAGTTCTGCCGCTTTATCCTTAGCAGATGGTGTAACAATCGCCTTTGACGCACAATTTATCTTTTCTTTTCCTGCCTTGTATGCGTCTATCACTTCTGTTTCGGTAACTAACGCCAACCTGTCTTCATCTACCGCTACCGAGCACTTATAGCTAAGTACTTTTACACCCATTTCTTCTAACGTCTCTATCACCGTTACTATTTTTTCAAAAAATGTGTTTCTTTTGAACCGTGGGGGCACAAAGTCTAACAGCACTTCTACATTTCTTCCCCAAAGCAGTGCCCGCATTATTGCATGTTCGGTAAAATTATCATCGTTTCCGTGTGCAATTCTTTCCAGCAAAGAAATCTTTGGTGTTAAAATTACAATGTTTGCACTGCCGGCCACCTTTTCTAACACAACCGCCTCATTACTTTCGCCAAGAAGAGTAACTTGCTTACCTATCAAATCAAACTCAACATCACACGCAACATACTCTTCTTTTTCATACAAGCTTTCAATAGTTTCAACCGCCGTTTTTAGCGATGGAACGTACGATGTTACTAATACGATTGTGCCTTCTACCTTTTCGTCTTTTGGCGCTGCTTGATTTATTCTGAATAAAACTTCTTCGGCTATTCTGTTAATTAATATGTTTAGCTCTTTTTCAGTCATCTATGCTCCTGTTTTGCTACACTAATTCTAATACGTCTCCATTTTTAAAGCCTGCCGCATTCGCTTCGTCCATATCAAGGTGCACTTCTAAATCGTGCCCTTTACCACTTCTTACCAACACATTATTAAATACAACAGAACGCTCGCCTAATGTTTGCAAAGAAATTCTTTGTCCATCAAAAAGACCGTAGTCTGCTGCTTGTTCTTCTGATATATGCAAGTGTCTGGCCGATACAATAACGCCTTCTTTTAATGTTACACTTCCGTTTTGAGTTTTTAATATTCCACCCGGGCTGCCTTTTATGTCGCCCGACATTCTTATGTCTTGAGGTATCCCCAACTTAAATGAATCTGTTATGGATATTTCCACCTGTGTTTCCGGTCTTTTTGGGCCTAATACCCTAATGTTTTCTATTTGTCCTTTTTTACCTATCAGAGTAACCGTCTCTTTTGCCGCATATTGATCGGGTTGAGATAACGGTTTTGCAATTGTCAGCTCATATCCCTTTCCAAAAAGGGTTTCTATATCTTCTTGGCATAAATGTACATGCCTGTTTGATACCGCACCGAACACATATTTTTTATTTGTAGCCCTATTCAGTGCAAACAACACCGATTGTCTGATTTCTTTTGCATCCATTTATATTTTCTCGTTCCTTTTAAAAACTATTTTTTTACGTTTTATCATACCCACCACACTATTAAAGTAAGTCATTTTATAGGCTATGTCAACGAATTCTGCGATTAATTTTAATAATTGAAATTAATTTCATCAAACCTTAAATCGAAGTAAGATACGCAACATATTTCATATCTTTTTACTTGCAAATTTCACTTTAATAGTGTTTAAAACTTCTTTAAACATTATGCTTTATATTCGTCTTCTTGCATTATATCTTTTAAGCGATCGTAAATCTTAAGATATCTTTCATAATAGTGTTCATAATCTGAATTCATGTCAGGTTTAATCACGCTAACTTGCTGCACCATATTGTCTGCCGCTTGTTGGAAATCCTTATAAACGCCACTTCCCACAGCAACTATCATAGCGGCGCCAAGCATACCCGCAACCGTCGAATTTTTAGTTATTATAATAGGTTTTTTGCACACATCGGCAATGATTTTAAGCCAAATTTCATTGTTGGTTACACCGCCACACCCTCTGATTTCTGCAATATCGGCGCCGGATTTTTCCATTGTTTCAATAATATTTCTTGTGCCAAAAGCAACCGCTTCAAGAACCGCCCTATACATATGAGCCCTGGTGTTTGACAGAGTTAAGCCATAAAACATGCCTTTTGCAAAGGGATCTTTATACGGAGTCCTGTTACCTTGGAAAAAATCTAAACATATTACACCCTCAGAACCGGGAGAAACATTTTTTGCCTCTTCCGCTATTTGCATATAAGGATTTTCACCTTCTATCGAAAATTCGTTAACAAACCACTTCGTAATAGAACCCGCCGAAACCTGTCCACCTTCTATGCAATACTGTTTCGGTATGATAGCGCTTTTATATGGCCCCCAAACACCATCTGCAAAAACAGGTTTTTCGCTTGCCGCCAAATGAACAAAACTCGTTCCCATAACACAACCCATGTCTCCCGGTTTAACAACACCCAAACCGATCATGTTAACATGAGCATCAATGCCACCCATGTATACGGGAATATCTGTCGGCAACCCTACTTCTTTCGCCATATCGGCAATTAAATTTCCGGCAATTTCGCCCTGTTCTAAAATATCCGTAGAATATATTTCTCTGTAATTATCAAGGCCTATAGACTTAAAGAAATCATCATTAAATCCGCCTTCGTCCAACACAAAATGCCCCTTGCAAGTCGCCTGACTGACAGACGCACACCACCTGCCCGTAAGCACGTATGTTATGTAGTCTTGCATCTCAACAATGCGTTTTGAACGGTTAAAAATTTCCGGCCTATTTTCCTTTAACCAAAGTGTTTTTGGCACCAACCATTCTACAGATGTTTCGCCGCCACAGTATTTTAACACCGGGTGATTAAGCCGATTTATTCTCAAAACCTGCTCTTTAGCACGGTTATCCATCCATAAAATCGCTTCGCTAAGTGGTTTGTTGTCTTCCCCTATGCACAAAACCGTGCTCGAGGTAGTACAAACGCTGACACCGATTATATTATCAATTTGTTCTTTTTGTAATTGTTTTATACTTAAAATAATAGCTTGCTTCATACAATCTATCCACTGAGTCGGGCATTGTTCCGCCCATCCTTTTTGCGGATGTTTTGTGTCATATTTAGCTTCAGCCACCCCTAAAACGCTCCCTTTTTCGTCAAAAATGCCACAACGAACACTCTGGGTGCCGAAATCAAGTCCTAACAAGTTCGCACTCATGCTATCCCTTCTTTCATATGAAAAACTATCTACCCTTTACCACGTCTTTTTGTTCGATAGTTTTTTTCCTTTTTTCATAAATCCTTTTAAACAGTCATACAATTCCAGATATTCTTCATAAAGTTCATTATATATTTTATGCGTCTGCATATTTGGTGTTACAGACGAGTTTAATTTAACCATTTTCTCTGTCGCTTCGGTAAAATCGGGATATAGTTTTGCCCCTACGGCCGCTACAATCGCACAACCGGTTATGCCTGCCTCTGTTGCACGTGTAGATAGTTTTATAGACTTACCGCAAACATCAGCAATAATCTGTAGCCAAAGCGGATTATGCGTTACGCCACCACAGGCTAAAATATTATTAATTTGCAAATTGTCTTCTGTCATATGTTCTATAACATTGCGCATTCCATATGCAACACTTTCAAGTATAGCCCTAAAAATATGTGCACGTGTGCTGCTCAATGTCAGACCGTAAAACACTCCCGTTGCAGCAGGATCTTTATATGGTGTCCTGTTTCCTTGGAAATAATCTAAGGCCAAAACCCCTTTGCTTCCCGGCGGAACCTTTGCCGCTTCTTTTATCATAGTTTCATAAGGGTCTTCACCTTCTACCTTAAATTCTCTGATAAACCATTTGACAATAGAACCGGCGGAAACTTGCCCTCCTTCATGGGAATAAAGCCCGGGTACTACCGCATTTAAGTAAGGACCCCATATACCCGGGTTATAATTAGGCGTTTCAGACAAACCAATATGAACGAAACTCGACCCCATAACTATTCCTAAATCACCGGGTTTTGACACACCCATACCAATCATAGCCGTATGTGCGTCAATCCCTCCCATGTATACAAGTACATTCTTACTAAGACCGATTTTTTTTGCAACAGCCCCTCTGATTTTTGCAATAGGCTCCCCAAAATGCAAAACATCGGTGTTTAATTTTCTGCTAAACTCTCCTAAACGAATACCTTCAAAAAAACTTCTGTTCCATTTTCCGTTGTTTTCTATATAGTTACTCTTGCATGTAGCATTACAAACAGAGGCTACCCATTCTCCGGTCAAGAAGAAATTTATATAGTCTAATTGTTCTACAATTTTATAAGACCTCTCATATACGTCTCTTCTGTTGTTTTTTATCCAAAGTAGTTTGGGTACCAACCATTCCGCCGAAACCTTTGTTCCGCAGTATTTTAGCACTTCATGCTTCGTTTCATTTATTCCGTACTCTTCTAAATAGGCTCGGTTATCCATCCATACCATCGCATCCATCAAGGCGGTGCCATCTTCTAACACCGGCACAATAGTAGACGACGTAGCGCACACGCTTATGCCGGAAATAGCTTCGGATATTTCTTTATCCACACGCGAAATACAGTCATGGGCAGCCTTGCATAAACAATCTATCCAATCTGTTGGGTTTTGCTCTGCCCAGCCCGGCTCGGGATAATAGGTGTTAAATTTTTCATGCGAAACACTCTGTACAATGCCCTCCGGGCATACAATACCGCAACGCACACCCTGTGTACCAAAATCTATCCCTAAAAAGTATTCTTTATTTTGACCAATATTACCGTCGATTTTAACCATACTATCTCAATCCCCCGGCAACTGCCAACACCTTTTTAGCTGTTAATTCATCGGTATAAAAAGCCGAAAATACTCCGGTATTCAGCGCTCCCACAATTGCCCTTACCTTATGCTCTCCTACCGCTACTCCAACCACATGCTTTTTTTTCTTCAGCTCATCAAGAGTAACAGCTATGGTCCTATCGGAAATATCCTTCATTACCGAATTTCCGTATATATCAAAATATCTGGAGCAAATATCACCGACTACGTCTATATTACCAATCTTCACCAACTCTTCTTCGGTGTAAATTCCTCTTTCGAGCAAAGCCATATTCGTAGACATGTCTCCAACACCCACAACGGCTATATTTGCCTCAGAAACAATATCAAAAACCATTCTGATATTCGAATCATTTTTTATTGCCTCTGCCGTATTTACACTGTCTACCAAGACCGGTGCAAGCATCAGATATCCTGTTCCGTAATAACATTCTGCAAAATTTTCAATTATTCCGGTACTCTTTGCCGATGCGATATTCTTTACGACAGTACCATGCAATTGCACAATTTTTATATTTCTCTTTGGTGGGTTTAGAGGAACAATGTGCTGTGACACACTATACATCGTACTCCCCCAGCCAACACCGATTGTGTCATTGTCGCCTATCAACCTTGTTATGTTCTTTGCTGCTATTTTACATGTGTCCCTTGTCCTGATTATATAATCATCAATATAAACAGGGCACACGTTGACTTCTTCAATATTAAATGTCTTTTTAAGTTCTTCTTCTAAACTTACTATAGACTCAAACGGATCCACGACTTCTATTTTTACATAGTTCATATCTACAGCTTTTTTTAGCAGTCTACACACTGTAGATTTTGAAATGTTTCCTCTTTTTGCAATTTCCTCTTGACTCATATTAAGCTCGTAGTATAACTTAGCCGTCCATATTAATTGTGCCTTATCCTGTGTATTCAATATCCTCACCATACCTATACCGTAAATTTTGTTAGCATGAAAATTACTTCTAAAATTTACAAATTTCAACTTCTATTATGTGTATATTGTATCCCATTAAAAAGGCATAGTCAATGCGATTGCAAAATTTTTCTGTGGCTTGCAAATAAATTCACAAACCACAGATTTTTACCTTAAACTATTACAAATCTTCTAAATTATTCTGCGTGTGCAAATGCTAATTCAGGATTTTGATAATCAGATGCATTTGAAGCATCTATTAGGAATGTGCCCGGATCAGCAGTTGCTTCAACAGTTTCACCATTAGCCAATTTAAGTGCAATGTCAAATGCCATTTCGCCCATGCTCAACGGATCGTTAGCAGCTGTAGCAACGTATGTTCCTGCAGCAATAGCATCAACAGCTTCCATAAGGCCATCAACTCCCGAAGCTTTAACATCAAGACCGTTGTCTATGCAAACTTGAAGTGCACCAAGAGCCATGTCATCGTTATGACCGTATATCATAGCGATGTCATCATGTGCTTGGATTGCTGTTTGTGTAGCTGTTGCAGCTAAAGAACGAACGTAGTTGCAATAATCAGTTTGAACAAACTCAACACCTTCTGCATCAAGTACATTATGGAATCCGCCCGAACGTGCTTCTTGTACTCTGTCGCCCGCAGAACCCATTACTTCAAGGATCTTAACGCCTTCGATATTTCCACTGCCGCCCAATTCTTCAACAACAGCTTCTCCAACCATTTCGCCAAGCAACGTGTTGTCTCTGCCAACCACACAAGCTACGTCTGCATTAACAAATCTGTCTACCGTTACTACCGGAATATTGTTTTCTGCACAAGCTTCAAGAGCGGGTGCTACACCATCGGGATCAACGGCATTCAGGATTAATACATCAATACCTTTTTGTATTAAATCAAGAATTTGTGTGTTTTGCAATGTTACATCTTCATTAGCATCAACTTCTTCAAAGCCTACACCGGCAGTTTCTGCCGCTGCTCTTGCTGCATCAACCTGTGATACGTAGAACGGGCTAGCCATAGTTGCTTGAGCAAATCCTATTACTATTTCACCGTCAGCAGGTTCTTCAGCAGGTTCTTCAGCAGGTTCTTCTGCAGGCTGTTCTGCGGGTTGTTCTGCGGGTTGTTCTGCGGGTGCAGCCTCCGGCGTAGGTTGTGGCGAGCATGCCATTACCAATAACATCGCTACAACAATCATTGATACCAATACCATTAATTTTGTTCTCTTCATTTCATTCCTCCAATAATATTTTATTTTGTCTATTACGACAAACTTAATTTTTTCCGGTTCTTGACACAAACGTGTTAAGCAACAGTGCAGCTATAATAATGACGCCTCTTAAAATCTGCTGGTAATATGATTCCAGCCCCACCAGGTTGAAAATATTCGTTATTATAGCCAAAAGTATTACCCCACCGAACGTGCCGATTACCCCACCTTTTCCGCCACTCATAGAGGTTCCTCCAACAACAGCCGCCGCCATTGCATCAAGTTCAAACCCCGAACCGATTGTCGGCTGTGCAGTTGTTAACCAAGCCGTAAGCATAATGCCGGCGAAACCGGCAGTCAGCCCCGAACATGTCCATACCAATGTTCCATAAAGTTTAACTCTGATACCCGAAAGTATCGCGGCCTCTCTGTTTCCACCAATAGCATACAAACTTCTTCCGAAAATCGTATATTTTAGCAACAAAGCCACGGCTATGGTAATTAATATCCAGGCTAATCCGGCTACAGGAAATTTCATGAATCCCAAATCTATTGAACCACCTCCAATAAAGCAAAACAGTTCACCGTTAGGCATACGCTTCAATCCTGAAATAACATTCGCATCTGTAGCCAACAACGCAAGACCTCTTGCGGAAACCATCATTGCCAGTGAGCAAATAAACGGTTCAAGCCTAGCAAACGTCACTATCAACCCTGTAACTGTCCCAAGTGCACCACCCACAATTATTCCAACAGCAATCGCAGGAAACGGATGTATTCCTTGTGAAAATAACATTGCCGACACCATTGCCGAAAGTGCGGCGACCGAGCCTACCGAAAGGTCTACACCACCCGTCAACATTGTTAATGTCATGCCAATAGCAATAATACCCGGCGCAGCATACGACTGCAAGATATTGCTCATATTAGAAAACGTAAGAAAGTTTTCCGAAAGTATTGTAGAGATTATTACAAACAGTGCTATAAGTAATATTGTATTATATCTTTTTAAAAATATCTTTAAATCAAATTTTGTCTTTGAAATTTCCATTTTTTACCTCCCTGCCACAGCGAAACGCAATATAGCTTGTTCTTGTAATTCGTTTTTGTCAAAATCTGCAACCATTACACCCCTATACATTGTGATTATCCTATCACAAACTCCAAGCAACTCTTCAAGTTCACTTGATGCAATAATCAGCGAATTTCCTTTGTCTGCCAAGGAACGTAGTATTTTGTATATTTCTTCCTTAGCGCCAACGTCAATCCCCTGTGTAGGTTCATCAACCAGAAGAATTTTCGACTCCTGTAACAGCCACTTCGTCAGCACAACCTTTTGCTGATTTCCTCCCGATAACGATTCTACAAGCGTCTTTTCTCCGGGTGTCTTAATCCCCAATTCTTTAATATATTTCCGAGAGCTATCAACTATCTTTTTATAGTTCAACCCTACCGGGCCACGAAATTTTTTGGACGCAACCATCACCATATTCTCCCAAACCGGCAAACACAACACAAGTCCCTGCATTTTTCTGTTTTCCGGCAACATTCCTATTCCATTCTTTATTGAATGTCTTGGGCTTTTCGGTTTCATCTTTACGCCGTTAATATTCAACGTCCCCTTTGTTATTTTATCCGCTCCGTATATCGCTCTTAAGAATTCGGTTCTACCTGCGCCAACCAAGCCATACAAACCGATTATTTCACCTTTATGAAGAGTAACGCTTAAGTCCTTTATCACAGACGTACAAATGCCCTTCGCTTCAAGCACAACTTCTTTATCACTTTCAGATTCGGACGACTTGTTAATTCTGGCTTCTATCTTGTGCCCTATCATAAATTCTACTAACTCGTCTTGTGTAATGCTATTTATCTCACACGTAGTAACATTTTTTCCGTCCCGGAGCACAGTAACCCTGTCACCGGCCATAAACAACTCTTCGAGACGATGCGAAATATATATAATAGTAATTCCTTTTGCTTTTAAGTCCGCTATTATTTTCAATAGCGTCTCAAACTCATTTTTCGACAGTGTAGCCGAAGGTTCATCCATTACTATCAACTTCGCATTTAGCGATAGACATTTCATAAGTTCAACCAACTGTCTTGAACCTATAGACAAATCGCCCGCATGTGATTTCACATCAATTTTCAAATTTAGACTTTCAATAAGCTCTTCTGCCTTTTTATGTGCGGTATTCCAATCAATCCTACCAAGTTTTCTTGGCATATTGTTTAAAAATATGTTTTCTGTAACGGTCAAGTCATTAACCAGCGATAATTCTTGGTAAATTACAGCCAGTCCACACTTTCTTGTTTCAGTCGTACTACCGCCTTTGAGTTCTTTCCCATCAAAAACCACACTACCCTCATCTTTGTCATAAGCACCCGCTAAAATCTTCATAAGAGTAGATTTTCCCGCTCCGTTAGCGCCAATAAGACAGTGTACTTCTCCGCGCTCTGCAGAAAAAGATACATTATCCAAAGCTTTTACACCGGGAAAACTTTTACTGATATTTTTCATCTCAAGGATGGTATTGTGCATTATTTATACCTCCTGCTTATTTCTCCATTTATTTTTTTACAAAACTTTAACTTGAACAAAGTTATATACAACCTAACGCAACATTATCAGCATCACATATACTTCTTTTTTATTTGTACTTCTTTTTTATTTGTACTTCTTTTTTATTACTGTTATTCTTAGTTTCTATTGTTTTTGTGGAATTATTTTCGTTCAACGCAATTAATTTCATTCAATCACATTAGGAGACTTCATTTCCATCTGATAATATCACATTCACCATTATTATGTCAATCTATATTTTAAAATTTCATTTTTTGTTTTGCGTCTTGAAATTAATTTCACAGTTTTTTCTATATGTCACCCAAAAATTAAAAAATCAGCAATTCAAATAACATCTAATTTAATTTAAGCAAGAAATGTATACAAAAACGCGTGCAAGTGTGTTTGTTGCAAGTGTCACGATAAACGGTACCAATTTTACCTTAGCAAACAATATACCATTTGCTAAGCCTACCAATCCACCGGCTATCATACCAACTATTACGGCTAAAGGTATTAAGAGACCCAAATCTACAACCGTATGCTAAAATCGTACGCTCGTGCTAAAATAATTATTTTATTCTTATCATTTTCAACAATAAACAACTCTAATCCCCCATTTTAGACATTTTTCCAAGTAAATATATGGCATGAAAAACTTAACTTGATTGAATTATTATAATTTAACGATAATTTGAAAAAAGATAGATAATATATTATAATATGTTATAATATTATTTATTAGAAAACATTTTTATTATAAAGGGGAAAATTTCATGGAAAAATTTTTTGGAAAAAGAGTGGTTGTAATAATTCTTGCGGTTGCAATGGTAATGTCGTTAATACCTG